>JAGQJJ010000172.1 GCA_020430675.1 Myxococcales bacterium | reverse complement strand
AGGGCTTCGGGCGGGCGGCGGTGGCCATTCGATCGACGCATCTAAGCCCGCAGACGGCCTGGCTTTTTGCCGGCGTCGGCGTCGTGGCCGAGTCGTCGCCGGCGGCCGAGTGGCGCGAGACCGAGCTGAAGCTGGGCGTGGCCGGCGAGCGGCTGCGGCTGTGCGCGGAGGAGGCCTGATGGAAGATCCGATGCGCACCGCGCAGGCCAACGCGCGCGGGGCCGGCCTGCTGGTCGCGGCGCTGGTCGAAGGCGGCGTGCGCGCGGCGGTGATCTCGCCCGGCTCGCGCAATACGCCGCTGGTGCTGGCGCTGACGGCGCGGCCCGAGGTGCAGGCGTGGCCGGTGCTCGATGAGCGGTCGGCGGCGTTTTTTGCGTTGGGCCTGGCGCGGGCGAGCGGGCGGCCGGTGGTGCTGGCCTGCACCTCGGGCTCGGCGGGCGCGCATTACCTGCCGGCGTTGATCGAAGCCGAGCGCAGCGGGGTGCCGTTGGTGGTGCTGACCGCGGATCGGCCGCCCGAGCTGCACGATTGCGGGGCGCCGCAGACCATTGATCAGAGAAGGCTTTTCGGCGGCTTCGTGCGGGCGTCGATCGACGTGCCGCCGCCCGAGCCGCTGCCCGAGCCGCGGGCGCTGCGCAGCGTGGGCGCGATGGCGCTGGCGCGGGCGCTGGGGCCGCCGGCGGGGCCGGTGCACCTGAATCTGGGGTTTCGCGCGCCGCTCTGGCTGCCGGGGGTGTCGCCGGTGATGGAGCCGCCGTATGCGTCCGCCGAGACGCGGCTGCGCGGGGCGCCGACGCTGGATGAGGCGGCGTTGAAGGGGCTGGCCGGGCGGCTGAGCGCGGCGCGGCGGGGCGTGATCGTCTGCGGGCCGGACGCGGCCGATGGGCCGGGTTTTGGCGCCGCGGTGGGCGCGTTGGCCGATGCGCTGGGCTGGCCGCTGCTGGCCGAGCCCAGTTCGGGGGCGCGGTTTGGCGTCGCCGGGGTGGTCACGGCCTGCGACGCCTTGTTGCGCACGGCGGCGCCGCGGCTGGTGCCTGACCTGATCCTGCGCTTCGGGCACGGGCCGACCTCGAAGGCGCTGGCGGCGTGGCTGGCGGGGCATGGCGTCGATCGCACCGTATTGGTGGCGCCCGATGGCGAGCGGCATGACCCGATGCACGCGGCGGCGACGGTGGTCGTGACCGCGGCGACGGCGTTGGCGCAGGCGTTGACGCCGCGGGTGATCCGGGGCGCGAAGCCGGCGTGGAAGACGCAATGGCAGCGTCTGCAGGCGCAGGCCGAAGCGGTGCTGGCGGTCGAGTGTGCCACCGGCGAGTGGGAGGGCGCGATCGCGCGGACGCTGGTCGAGGCGCTGCCGGCAAACGCTGCGCTGCATGTGGCCAGCAGCATGCCGGTGCGCGACCTGGATGCGTTTGCGCCGCCGCGGGCGACGCCGCTGCGGGTCTTTGCCAGCCGGGGGGCCAATGGCATCGACGGCACGCTGTCGACCGCGGTCGGTGAGGCGGCCGCGGCGGGCCCGCTGGCGTTGCTGACCGGAGACCTGGCCTTCCTGCACGACCTGGGCGGGCTGTTTGTCGCCGCCGCGACCGGGGCGCGGCTGACGGTGGTGCTGGTCGACAACGGCGGCGGCGGCATCTTCGGTTTTCTGCCCATCGCGGCGCATGGCGAGCGTTTCGAGCGCTGGTTCGCGACACCGCAAGAGGCTGATTTTGCTGCGCTCTGCGCCGGCGCCGGCGTGCGTTTTCAGGACGTTCCCAGCCTGTCGGCGCTGCCGGCCGCGCTGGCCGAGGCGCTGCCGCGCGAGATGAGCACCACCATCGGGCCGTTGAACTGAACGTCGCCGTCGTCATCGGCAAGCACCTGCGAGGGCGTGCTGGGCCCGTCGATGGCCACCACCGGGCCGCGGTGCAGGAAGAAGCCGCTGATGTCGACCGCCGCCTGCAACAGCCCGCCGCCGTTGCGCGACAGGTCGAGCAACAGGCCGTCGGCCTTCTTGCGCCGCGCCTCTTCGAGCAGGCCGCGCACGTCTTCGGTGCAATCGCGCCCGCCGCCATCGCGCCGCCCGCCGTAGAACGAGGGCAGCTCGATGATCGCCAGCTTCAGCTTGCGGCCATTGACCGTCTCTTCCTGCCAGCGCAGCTTGGCCGCCTGCTCCTTGAGGTCGATCTTGTCGCGGGTGATGACAAAGTCATGGCTCTCGGTGCGCTCGCCCTGGCGCAGCACGGTCAGCTTGACCTTGGTGCCCTTCTTGCCGCGAATCTGACGCACCACGTCGCGCAGGGCCATGTCGATGACATCGACCGGCTCGCCGCGGTCGCCCTGAGCCACGGCGATGATCTTGTCCTTGGCGCGCAGCCCGCCATGCCGATCGGCGGCGCCGCCCGGCACGACCTCTTGCACCACCGTATAGCCATCGCGGCTGCCGAGCACCGCGCCGATGCCTTCGAGCGACAGGTTCATCGAGATGCGGAAGTCTTCGAGGTCATCGGCCGAGAAGTAGGTGGTGTGCGGGTCGAGCGCGTTGGCGAAGGCATCGAGAAAACCCGAGAAGATGTCGGCCTGGGTCTGCTCGTCGACGCGGCGCGTGATCAGCTCGTAGCGGTGGATGAGCCGCTTCTTGGCCTCATCGAGCTTGGTGCCGGCGCGCACGTAGTTGGCGAGCTGGAAGTGCAGCAGCTTGCGCCGCAGCTCGTCGCGCTCGGCCGGCGTCTTGGGGCGTGGGCGCTTGTCGGGATCGGTCTGCAATTCGATGGTGCGGTCGAGCTGCAGGTCGGGCGCGCTGAGCGTCTCGCGCACGTAGCCTTCCATCTGCTTGTGCCATTTGAGCTGATCGGCCTTGAGGCGGTCGAACTCGTCGCAGCGACCGCGCTGCACATCGGCGATGAGCGTGCCGACGCGCTTTTCGAGCGCCGCGTATTCGCTCTCGGTCAGCAGGCTCTCGGTGGGATCGAGGCGCTCGGCGTAGAGCGTGACGATCCGCTTCTCCAGCTCGGGCGTGATCTCACGCCAGGCGACGTGGGACTCGAGGAACCGGTTCATCAAGCTGGGCAGCGTCCAGCAGATGAGCGGGCTGTCCTTGCTCGCGGCGTCGGCGGTCAGCGGCGCGACGAGCAGCGGCGCGACAAACAGGAAGGCCGCGGGCAGCAGGCGGGCGATGATCGAACGCATGGTGAAGTCCGGCTTTGAGGGCATCGACGATTGATAACACACCGCCGCGCCCGATCTCTGCCCGCGCGTGGACTTCTGCGTGGAAACCGTCAGCCCAGGTCGAGCAGGGCGGGGATGGGATCGACCCGAAGCGACGAGGGATCGACCCCGCCGGCGGCCAGCACGGTGGCCAGCACATGCTCGGGTTTGAGCGATTCGCCGCCCGCCGCGACCTGGCCGGTCTGCAGGTCGACCAGCTCGGGGCCCATGCCCAGATCGCTGCTGGCGCCGATGACCTGGCCGCCGCGGATGCCGGCGCCCGCGACCAGCGCGCAGTTGCCGAGGTGGTGGTCGCGGCCCTGGCGCTCGTTGAGCCGCGGGGTGCGGCCGAACTCGCTGAAGGCGAAGATCGTGGTCTTGTCGAGCATGGCGCCGCCGCCGGGCGCCTCCGAGTCGGCCAGATCGCCGATCAAGCGCGCCAGCGCGGTGAAGCCGGCCTGCAGGTTGGTGCTGTGCTGGTTGGCCCAGGTGTTGTCATGCGTATCGAGGCCGGTCGAGAGCGCCACGCTGACCACGCGCGACAGGCCGGTCTTGAGCGCCTGCGAGGCCAGCGCCGCGCGGCCGGCGGGGGTCTCGATCTGGCCGTCGGCGAGCCCGTACCGCTGGCGCACCGCGGCGGTGGCCGGCGAGTTGAACTGGAAGCTCTCATGCAGCCGCGAGGTGACCACCTGGCGGGCCCGCGCGCGGTTGTCGCGATAGATATCAGCGAGTTGCGAGACGCCCGCGCCGCGGCCGGGGTCGCAATCGGCGGCCTCTTGCTGCCAGTAAGCGCCGAGCGCGCCGCGCACGTTGGCCGGGATCTCGGTGGGAATGCCCAGGTTCTCTTGCAGGATGTACTGCAAGTGATCGACCGCGGCGATGGGCAGCGCGGCGGCATAGGGCGGCTGGTCGACGTTGTACGACTCGACCAGATGGGCNAGGTGCGGCACCGGGCGGTCCGCGCAGACGGCGCCGATGGCCAGCGTCGCCACCGAGGAGCCGCGGGCGGTGAGGCCCGAGGGGCGCTGGCCGGTGACGAAGTAGCGCCTGCCGACCTCGTGGGTCAGCGTCGACATGTCGATGCCGCGCACCACGCTGAACAGGTCGGCGAGCTGGGCCAGCTCACCGACGCACGGGCCGAGGCTGAACGGGCCGGCGTCGATCGGGCGGCGGCTGTACTGGGCCGGCAGCAGCCCGTAGGCCGGCTGGATGCCCGTCTCGCGCACCGCGTCGTCGGGGAAGTCGGTCGGGTCGCGCGGGTCGAGCCCGAGCAGCAGATCCCAGCCGCCTTCGAAGTAGCAGAAGATGAAGTAGCGGTCGTTCTCGCCGGCGGCGTGGGCGAGGCGGCCGAAGACGCCGTCGCCCAGGGTCAAGGCGCCCGTCAAAAGCCCGGTACGCCACAGGAATTCGCGTCGATTCATCGGTGGCCTCCGGTCAGTACAGGATGAACTCAGGGTCGGTCATCATGGCGATGCACACCGCCAGCCAGCCATCGCGCGCCGCCCGATCGGCGGGCGCGGTGGAGGAGGCGTTGACAAAAAGGTCGTAGAGCGGGTCGAGCGCTTCGTCTTCGGCCGACTCGAGGTGCCGGGCGTAGAAGCGAAGCTGCAAGCGCCGCAGGTTCTCGCGCACCCGCGCCGGGTCGGTCGAGGCCCAGTCTTCGGACTGCACGAGGCTGCGATCCGACGCCGCGAGGCGCGCGTCGCGCTCGACCCAGCGCAGGCAGATGCGCTGCGAGGCGTCTTGCAGGAACTTGGCGATGATCAGCGTGGGCTCGAGGTTCTCTTCGGTGACCCGCAGGTAATCGGGCGCGCCGAGGGTGGGCGAGAGCACCATCAGCATGTCGACCGGGCCGTTGCCGAAGTCTTCCGTCCAGCGCAGGCCGTCGGTGATGATCGGGATGCTGTTGGCGAGCTGCTCGATGGTCAGCCGGCCGACGTGGCGGTCGAGCTGCAGGGCGTCACCGCCCGCGCCGCCCGCGCCGCCGCCCATGCCGCCCGCGCCGCCGCCCATGCCGCCTTGACCGCCGGCGCCCGCCGCGTCGGGCACGAGGCCGCTGCTCGGGTCGTCATCGCAGGCCCCGAGCCAGAGCGCGGCGCCAAGCGCCAGAAGGACCAGTGGGGTGCGCTTCATCGGACCATCCTCCGATACGCCGGATCGGTCACCAGGGCCTTGACCAATGCTTTGAAGTCATACCCGCTGTCAGTGAAGGCCTGGGCAAAACGGGGCAGCTCGTCGAGCCGCTCGTCGGCCGTGGGCGGGCGCTTGTAGAGCCGCGTGAACAACTGCTCGGCGGCGCATTGCGCCAGCCGGCCGTCGTGGATGGCCTCTTCGACGAAGCCACGCGGGCCGGTCTCGACGCGCCGCACCTCTTCTTCGTCGCGCCACTCATAGGCCTTGAGCACGCCCGCGTAGGGCACCTGCTTCTCGTGGCCGATCTCGCTGACGTAGAAGCGGTTGCAGATGAAGTCGCAGGCGCGGCCCTCGTTGGCGCAGTCGGCGCAGCGGGCGAGGTAGGTGGGGAACTGCGCCGGGTCGAGGTAGAGCGTGCCGGCGTCGGCAAAGCGACCCCACCAGGCCGAGGCGGGCTCAAGGCGGCTGTGGCAGTAATTGCAGCCGCAGCGCTCGCGCAGGTTCGGCTCGTCGCTGCACTCATCGTTGGGGCTGGGCAGGCTGCCTTCCGGCGCCACGAACGGGTCGCACAAGAAGGCGTGGTGGAAGCGATTCGCGCGCGCCCGGCTGGTCTGGAAGCGCAGCAGGAACGACATGCTGGTCAGAATGCCGCTGTGCAGCGCGTTCGAGCGCTCGACCTCATGCCATGACGTGTCGGTGAAAGGCATGTCAGGCAGCTCGGCGAGCGCCACTGGTGGCACCTGGATGATGGGATCGACGCCCATCGGCGCGAGGTATCGGTAGTAATGCACCAGCGGGCCGTTCACCAGCTCGGTGCGGCTGAGCAGCATGTCGGTATAGGGCCGGCCTTCGTGGATCGGCGCTTCGACCATGCGCAGCAACTGCTCTTGCAGCGACGCGGTGATGGCCTGCACCGCGGTGAAGTCGGCGCAGCGTTCGAGGTGCTCGCCGCAGCCACAGGTGCCCGAGGCCATGCCCGCCGGGGTGGTGCAGGGCTGGCCGGTTGCCGAGAGCGCGTTGTTGCGCGCTTCGAGGGCGCAGACCTTCACCTCGGTGCCCGGCGCCCAATAGGGCTCGACCATCACGTAGCCCTCGCGCTGGGTGCCATCGCCGTAGGGCTCGAAGATGAGCTCGCCGTCGGCATCCCACTCGGCCGGCTCGTCGCGGCAGGGGATGAGCCCGCCGCGCTCGTAGAAGCCGGTAAACAGCAGAAAGAGGCGCTGCGGGTCGCCGCCGCCCTCGTAGAAGGCGGCGGGCAAGAGCAGCGAAAACGCGGCGTTGAGGATGTCGAGCGCCTCGGTGCTCGGCCAGAGCAGGTCGCGGTGATGCCGCCGGATCAGCGCGTCGAACTCGGGCGCGTTGATCAGCGCGTCGACCATCTCATCGGTGATCGCGGGCTCGTCGACCAGCGCCTCCAGCTCGTCTTGCGACGGCACGCGGCCGTACAGGTCGAGCGTGAGCTGGCGCAGCTCGCGGAAGCGGTCGACTTCGACCGGCGCGTCGCAGTCCGGCCCGGCCTGGGCCCAGACTGCGCTGGCGCAGAGCAATATCGCGAGTGGCGCGATGAATCGGTGCAACATGAATGCCTCCTCGAACGCCGCCGCGTGCCGAGTCCGCGGGGCAGGAATCAGCGCGTCGGGTACTGTTTGGGACGGCGATCTGCAGAGGCAGTGTAGGGTTTTTCCGTGGGGCGTGCCCGGCTCATTCCATCGGCGCCTGATAATGCAGGCATCCGGTGGCCTGGGCGGTGCGGCCGCCGGTGCCCGCGCAGGTCAGGCTGTAGAAGAGCCGCATCGTCTGCACGCCGGTCTCGTCGGCGTCGAAGGTGAGCACGTCGAGGGTGCCCGCCCAGCCGTCGTATTCGGCGCGGTCGCAGGGCGAGGCCATCATGAAGGTGGGGTCGATGTGGAAGCGCATCTCGCCGCCTTGCAACATGCGCTGGCCGGTCGAGACACCCTCGGGCACGGCGATCGAGAGCGTGGTCGCGCCTTGCCCCGCATTGAGCCGCGTGACCGCCGGGTCGATCTGAAGCGTCTCGGCGTCGATCGGCACGATGGACTCCATCTGCGTGAACTGGTCGGGGCGGAAGCCAAGCTTGCCGCCGGGACTGGCGCAGTCTTCGGGGCGCACGCGGCTGGTGGTGTAGGTGGGCCGGTCATCGTCGGCGAGGGTGATGCGCGGTGACTCGCCGACCGGGTCGAAGAGCTGATCGGGCCGG
>JAGQJJ010000171.1 GCA_020430675.1 Myxococcales bacterium | reverse complement strand
CGCGCAGCCGGCGCTGGTGCCCACCGGCTGGGGCGCCGCGCCGCGCACCGACCCGCTGCTGACCACCTCCGACGCCTTGCAGCGCTGGCGCCCGCCGGGCCAGACCGACGAGCCGAAGGAAGAGTCGATCGACGACATGGTGCCGGCCAACGTCGAGCGCGGCCCGAAGAGCACCGCGCTGGTCGCCGGCAGCCTGGGCCTCTTCTGGGTGCCGCGCCTGCTGCGCTTCATGGAGGCCGCGCGCCTGACCGGCTGCCTGTCGCTCAACTCGCTGCACGGCACCGGCGAGGTCAGCTTCCGCTCGGGCCGGCTCACCGGCGCCACCGCCAGCAACCGCGCCTCGCTCGCGACCGTGCTGCAACAGGGCGACCGCCTGCGCCCCGAGCAACGCGCGCGCCTCGGCGACACCGCATGGGCGCAGGACAACGGCGAAGCCCTGCTCGACCGCCTCATCGACGCCGGCCTCTTCGACGCGCCCAACGTCAACGCCGCGGTCATCGACCAGGTCTTCGAAACCGTCGACGAGCTTCTGCGCTGGAACGCGGGCTGGTTCACCCTGCGCACCCAGGCCGAGCCGCCCATGCCGCCCGGGCGCCGCCCCGCGCGGCTGCCGCTCGCCGCCCTGCTCAGCGGGGTCGAAGACGCCCGCGAGGTTGAACCGACCATGGTCGGGGCCAAGATGCGCGCGCCGCGCATCGAGGGGTCCACCCGCGACCCGCGCCTCGAAGCCCGCATCCGCGCCCAGCGCCAGCACCTCGAGCGCACGCCGACCGATGTGCGCGCCCGGCTGCGGCTCGGCCAGCTTCTCATGCGCGCCGAAGACTTCGTCGAAGCCGCCGGCGAGCTGCTCAACGGCCTGACGACCAGCACCGACCCGCGCCTGATCAAGCTGCTCGGCGCGGCGATCGACGGTCTGGCCCAAGCGGGTCCGCGCCGCGGCAGCGAGCAGGTGCTCAGCGTCGGCCTCTGCGGCCGCCTGGGGCGCATCAACCTGGTGCAGCTGCTCGAAATGGCGGCGCAGGAGCGCATCACCGGCGCGTTTCGCCTGATCGCGCCCGAGGGCCTCGCCGAGATCCGCCTCGTCGACGGCCTGCTCACCGGCGCGACCAATACCAACACCGCGCGCCTCGGCGACGTCATCCGCGCCTCGGGGCTGGTCAGCGGCGAGCAGGTCGAGCAGCTCGTCGAGCGCCAGCACCAGCGCAACCGCTGGACGCCGCTGGGCCGCCTGGCCATCGAGGCCGGCTTCCTGACGCCCGAGCGCCTGCGCGACCTGCTGCAGAAGCAGATGCGCCTCGCGCTGCTCGAGAGCGGCCGCTGGCGCCGCGCGCATTTCACCTTCGAAGTCGCCGACCGCCAGCTCGCCGGCGACCCGCAGCGCGACCTCGACGCCGACACCATCCTGCGCGACCTGCGCCGAATGGTCGCGCCCACCCGCTAGGCCGAAAAGTGGGTGAGCGAATCTGCTGCGCGTCGCGATCCCACGCCATCTCTGGCCTTGCTCGCTCTCGGCCCCTGCGGGGCGGGCCGACGCCCCGTCAGGTCGCGGGCTTGGCCCCTCGCCAGACATCCAGTATGGCTCCGCGCCCTCAAGCTCCGCGAGGCCGGATCGGGCACGGTCTCCCGCTGCTCGCGACGATCGCTCACGCACTTTTCGGGCTCGCCGTGAGCGAATCTGCTGCGCGTCGCGAACCCGCGCACTTTTCGGGCTGATCGCCATGGCCCGCGCAGCCGCCGACGCATCGTCGACCCCCGCGCTGAGCATCGCGCAAAGCGCCGGACGTCCGCTCCCCGAGGGCGGCCGCCGTCTCGCCCGCTGGCTCAGCCTGCGCCTGCTCGCGCTCTCGCACCTCGCCGCCTTCGGCTCGCTCTATGTGCAAGCCCGCGGCCTGTTTGGCGAGCACGGCATCACCCCCGCCGCCGACTTCCTCGAACGCGCCGATCGCGTGCTCAGCGCGCGCGGCGACTGGCTCTGGGCCCATGTGCCCACCCTCGCCTGGCTCACCGGCGCCAGCGACGCCGCCATCGAAGGCCTCTGCGCCGCCGGCATGGCCTGCGCGGGCGCGCTGCTCGTCGGCTTCTGGCCCCGCGGTCTGCTCATCGCGTTGTGGGCGCTGTACCTGTCGCTGTTCTCGATCGCCGGCCCGTTCCTCAGCTTCCAGTGGGACACCCTGCTGCTCGAGACCACGCTGCTCGCCGTCTTCTACGCGCCCGGTGGCCTGCTGCCGCGCCTGTCGACCGAGGCCGAGCCGAGCCCCTGGTCGGTCTGGGCGATGCGCCTGCTGCTGTTCAAGCTGATGCTGCTCTCGGGCGCGGTGAAGCTGGCCAGCGGCGATCCGACCTGGCAGAACCTGACCGCGCTCGACTACCACTTCTGGACGCAGCCCATCCCCCACCCCGTCGCGTGGCATGCCCAGCAGGCGCCCGCGGCCATGCGCCACGTCGGCGTCGCGTTCAGCCACTTCGCCGAGCTGTTTGCCCCCTGGATCATCATTTTCAACCCGCGCGGCCTGCGCCTCGTCGCGTGGCTCGCCATCGTCTCGGTGCTGCTCGCGGTCGGCGTCGGCCAGTTCTCGGCCGCCCATGTCGTGCTCGGCGCGCTCGCGCCGCGCCTGCTCTGCGGCCGCATCTGGAAGGGCTGCGCCGACCACGGCCTCGCGCGCCTGCCGGCCGCGATCCTCTTCTGCGGCCTGCTCGCCACCATCGCCGGCACCGGCAACTACGGCTTCTTCCACCTGCTGACCCTGGTCACCGTCGCCACCCTGCTCGACGACGCGCGCCTGCTGCGCCTGCTGCCCGGCGGGCTGCGGTTGCGCTTCGTCAAGCCGGGTCCGCCCGCCGGCGACTTCACCCGCGCCGTCGCCATCGCCGTGCTGCTCATCTGGGGCGGCGTCAGCGCGCTGCTGATGACCACCCGCCTCGCCGGCCGCTCGTTGCGCGAAGCCAGCGCCGCCGCGGCCACCGAAGCCGGCGGCCCGACCGATCACCTGCTCGGCGGCCTGGCCACCGCCGCCGAAGCGTGGCGCGACGTCGCCGGCCCGTTTGCCAGCATCAACAGCTACGGCCTCTTCGCCACCATGACCACCAAGCGCTTTGAGCTGCTGGTCGAAGGCACCGCCGACGGCAAGACCTGGCGCCGCTACCGCTTTCGCTTCAAGCCCGACGCGCCCGACGAACCCCTGCGCTTCGCCGGCGCGCATATGCCGCGCCTCGACTGGCAGATGTGGTTCGCCGCCCTGCGCCATCGCTGCGAGGCCGGCTGGTTTACGAGCTTCATGCGCGCCCTGCTCGAAGGCCGCCCCGAGGTGCTGGCGCTGCTCGAAGAGAACCCGTTCCCCGACGCCCCGCCCCGCGCCGTGCGCGTCCTGCGCGTCGACACCCACTTCACCGACGCCGAGCAGCGCGAAGCCACCGGCGCGCTCTGGACGTTTGAACCGGCCGGCGACTACTGCCCGACGATCACGCTCGACATGTTCAAGAAGTAGCAGCCCCGGTTCGGCGCGCTGCGGCTACCAGGTGAGCACCAGCTTGCCAAACGGCGCCTCGGCCTGCATCGCGCGGTGCGCCTCGGCGGCCTCGGCCATCGGCAGCACGGCGTGCACCACCGGGCGCAGGGTGCCATCGGCCAGACCGGGCAGCACATGGCGCGCGAAGGCGCGGGCGACGGCGATCTTCTCTTCGAGCGGCCGGCTGCGCAGCACGGTGCCGCGAATGGTGAGCCGCTTGGTCAACAGCAACCCCAGCGGCAGATCGGTGCGCGGCCCGGCGAGCAGGCCGACCACGATCAACCGACCGCGCGGCGCCAGCGCAAACAGCCCCTCGCGCACGTAGTCGCCGCTGACCAGATCGAGAATCAGATCAACGCCCTCGCCGCCCGTCGCCGCCCGCACCGCGTCGGCGAAGCGGCCATCGGTGGTGTGCACCGGCACGTCGAGGCCGAGCGACACCGCCTGCACCAGCTTGTCGGCCGTGCGCGACGTGCCCAGCGCCTGCGCGCCCGCCGCTCTGATGAGCTGCACCGCCGCCGTGCCCACCCCCGAGCCGACCGCCTGCACCAGCACCCGCTCGCCCATGCGCATCTCGCCCTGCAATGTCAGCGCGTCAAAGGCGGTCATGAACGCCTCCGGCACCGCCGCCGCCTGGGAGTCCGACAACAGCGCCGGCACCGGCAGCAACGTGCGCTCGTGGGCCAGCAACGCCTCGGCGCAGGCTCCGCCGCCGGTGATGCCCATCACCCGATCGCCCAGCGCAAAGCGCGTCGCGCCCTCGCCGCGGCCGACGACGATGCCGGCAAACTCCAGCCCAGGCACATCGGGCGGCGCGTCGGGCGGCGCCGGATAAAACCCCAGGCGTTGCAGAATATCGGCCCGGTTCACCCCCGCCGCGCGCACCTCGACGTGCACCTCGCCCGGCCCCGGCGCGCGCAGCTTGTGCTCGCCGATCTGCAAGACCTCGGGCCCGCCGGGGCGGGTGATGCGCAGCGCGCGCATGGCCTACTCCACGTCAGAAATGGGCCACCACGGCGGCGAATACAGCCCCGGCGGCGGTGTTTGCTCGGGCCGGCCATCGGCCTTCAGCTTGAAGCGCAGCGAGCGCACCCGCTGCCCCAGCACCGAGACATGGCAGCGCCACTCCCCGGCCGCCTCGGCGGGCAGCAGATCGTCCTTCTCTTCGCGCACCTTGCCGTCGTACGGCAGGCTGATCGGCAGCGGAAAGTGATAGCGCGTCAGCTTGTGCGCCGCGCGCATCGCCGAGATGGCGCGGATGACGTCACCCACCGGCTTGCCGTCATGCGTGCAGCGCAGCGTCACGTTCTGGTCCTGCCGCTCGGGCCGCCACACCACCAGCCAGGGCCGCTCATGATGCACCGGCGTCAGGCGCACCGGCGACGGCAGATAATCCAGCCACGCCTCGCGCAGCCGCGCCTCGGGCGAGAGCGGCAACGCGGCGACCGCATGGCGCTGCCCCGACAACCCCGGCCGATACTCGACGCGCAGCTCGCCTTCGGCCGGCAGCGCCTTCTGATCGGGCCAGGTGCAGCTCGCCCGCGCCTCGGCCCCCCGCTCGGGATCGCTCGGGCTCTCGGCCGACGGCTTGACCGGGCAGCGCACCTCGGCGCCATCGGGCAGCGTCGCGTAGACCTGATCATCGGGCTCGGCCGCCCCGCGGAAGCGCAGATGCGAGATCAGCTCGCCGCGGCCCAGGCCGGTCGAGAGCACCAGGCTCCACTCGGCCAGCGGCGGCACCCCGGCCGGCCCGGTCGTCGGCGCAGGCGCCGCGTATTTGCTGCCGATCCACATCCACGTCGCGTCGCGAAACGGCGCCACCTTGCGCCCCGGGGCCTCATCGGGCGCCGGCATCTCGATCGGCCGGCGCAGCTCGACCACGAGCTGATCGACGATGCGCTGCCGCGTCGCCGAGTCATCGGCCGTCGCGAGCTGCGCGTTCAGCGCGGTGATCGCGGTGTACTTGTTGTCCATCGCCTCGCGCCGCCGCCGATACTCATCGGGCCGCACGCGGCAGGCGTTGTAATCGCGGCAAAGCGCCATCGTCTGCAGCTTGAGCACCTGCAAAAGCTCGCTCGGATCCCGCACCGCCTGCTGCCCCACGCCCACGCCCACGCCCACGCCAGCGAAGCTGACGCCCAACTGCACCGCCAGCGCCTCGTAGCGCGTCTCGTAGACATCGCAGTCATCGCGCACGATGGGACCGACTGGCGCCGGGCAGGTGTACTCGTTGCCACAGGCGCCAAGGATCAATGCCAGCGCGAGGCAGAGCGATGGCTTCACAGCTTCTCCTCCGCGCCGGTCGGCAGCACCGTCGTCTCGAGCAGCCACTCCGCGCGCGGCTCGGCGAGCTGCGCGGGCAGCGCCTTGAGCGTGCCATCGGGCTTCACCGTGAAGCGCAGCCGCCGCGCGGGCTCACCGGCGATGGTCACCGTGCACTGCCACTTGCCCGCGCGCGGCCACGGCGCCAGGTCATCGGGAAGCGGCTTGCCATCGCGCGGCACGCCCAGCGGCAAGGGGAAGCGATACCGCCACCACTCGATGAACGGATGCGCCACCGAGACGCTGCTGCCGGGCTTCACCGTGCGATAGCGCGCCTGATCCTGATGCGTGCCCGCCTGCCCGCCGCCTTTTGCGGTCAAGGCCCCGAAGGCATCCTTGCCATCGATGGCACAGCGCGCGGTGACCTCGCGGTGGTAATCGCGCAGCTTGAGCACCACATCGAGCACCGGCTGGTCGACCTTGCTCGGCAGCGCGCCATCATGCGGGACGAAGTGCAGCGTGCCCCGCCGCGCGTCGGGATCGAGGTCGACGTCGAAGATCGAGGCCGGCTTGTCGGGATAATCGCCCGTTGCCGCCAGAATCGGCACCTTGCGATGCCCGATGACCCGCTCGGTGCCATCGATGCCGGTGCGATAGCGCACGCTCAGGTCATAGCTGCCGCGCAGCACCAGATCCTCGGGCCCCTTGCAGCCCACCGAGGCGTGATCCTCGCCGTTGCCCCGCCCGCGCACCGGACAGGCCGAGACATGGCCATCGCCAAAATCGAGCACCACCGCGTCATCGGCGGCAAACGCGCCGTTCTCGTACCAGAGGTCGACGCGCACGGTCGGCAGGAAGCCCACGATGCCCTTGCCCGAAGCAAACTGCGCCTGCGTATCGGGATCGACGCCCATCAATCGCGGCGCCCGCGCCGGCGCGTCGGGCTGCGGCGGCCGAAAGCGCGCGCCCATCCACGGCAACCAACTCGAAAAATGCCGGCGCTGCGGCTCATCTTCAGCGTGCAACCCCGCCAGCGCCGCCACCAGCTCGACCTGCAACTTCTCGCGCGCCTTGGCGTCGGGCTCATCGCGCAGCCGGGTCGTCAGCACCTGAATCTTCGTCACCGAGGCATCGATGCGATCGCGCTCGGCCAGCCACGCCGCGCGGTCGGTCCGACAGGCGTTGTGATCGCGGCACAGCGCGTACAGCCGATGCGCCAGCACATCGAGCGCCTCGCCCGCCTGCGCCCTTCCGCGCAGCTTGCGCCGCTCGATCGTCGCCTGCGCCTCGGCGGTGCCCAAGAGCGCGCGCACATCGACCTGAAGCTGCTCAAAGCGCCGGTTGTAGACCTCGCAGTCCTCCAACACGATGGTCCCGATCGGCGCCGGGCACTCGCGCTCCTGCAACCCGCCGCAGGCGGACATCAACAGGCACAGCAGGCCAATTCGTCTCAGCATGGGTGCATTTGACCGACCCGGCCCCCGAGGCGCAAGCGCGATCAGGGCGCTGTTGGGCAGCGGGTGGTCGGCTGGCACGGTGGCTCGATGGCAAGCTTGCGATGGCAGCACACTGGGTCACAGTGTTGGCTGTGCCTTCCTCGCTGCGGCGCCCTTCGGGCGGCGCTCTGCGCCCTGCGCAACCCTCGAAGACTCGGGTCGCTCCGGTCGCGCCGCGCCGTGCTGCTGCCGCAGCACGCCTACGCTGCGGGAGGCGTGGGGCTCGCCCTTTGGGCTCGCGTGGCCCAAAGTACGCCGCGGTGGTGAAGGGAACGGGGG
>JAGQJJ010000170.1 GCA_020430675.1 Myxococcales bacterium | reverse complement strand
CGACGAGCAGCGCGTAGATCATGATGCCCAGCGCGTGCAGACCGTCGATCGGGCTTGAACCGTCGTCCAGGCAGGCTAGGTCCCATTGCCCCAAAGCCGTGCCCGCCCCCAGCAGCGCGGGCCGCAGCGCCGCGAAGCCGAAGTCGGCGACCTTGACCCGTCCGGTGCGGTTGATGAGCACCACCGAGGGCCGCAGCGTATCGTGCGACATCTTCTCGCGGGCGTATTGCAGCCCGTTGCAGACGTGCGCCATCAGGTTGTAGGCGCCCTTGAGCGTGAACTGCTTGCCCGCCTCGGCCTTCTTGTCGAGCAGCTCGGAGAGCGTCTGGCCGTCGACATATTCGTAGGCCACGTAGCGCCGCGCGCCCTCTTTGCCCATGCCAAACACGCCGAGCACATTCTTGTGCACCAGCTCGGTCGCCAGCTTGACCGACGTGCGCAGGGCGTCGGTCGACGCCTTGTCGGCCGCGAGGGCCGGATCCATCATCAAGATGGCGATCTTCTTGCCGCTCTTTTCGTCGACCGCGCGGTACGTGGTGCCAAAGACCCCGTCGCCAAGCCGCTCGTCGATGACAAAGCGGTTGCCAACCTTGTCCCCCTGCTTGATCGCCGTCGCCTCTTTGGGTGGCGACGGACGCGGGGCGGCGTTTGCGGTAGCCGGCGACTGGGCACTGTCCACGAGCAGAGCACTCCCACTCGAATTCGATCGACCGATGATCGATGGTTAGCTGGATGACGCGCCGAACGCAACGCCCTCGCGCTGCGGTCAGCCGTCCCGCGCGGCGGGCTCGATACGGCGGGCCTCGAAGAGCTCCACCCGCCACGCGCCGTCGACCAGAACCACCGGGATGGCCGCGTCCATGCCCCCGATCGGGCCGGTCACCACCCGTCGCGTGGCGTCACCTTCGACCGGCTCGACCCGCGCGCGGCGGGGCAGATCGTCGAGAATGGCCCAATCGGGCCGCACCCCGACGCGCTTCGCCAACGCCGCCGTGTCATCGGGCGATGCGCCGACCCGATCGGCCAGCGTCTTGCGGCTCGCCGGGCCCAGCAGCTCAACAAACGCCTCGGCGTCGCCGCGCCGTACCGCAGAGTGGAGCTGTTCGTATGCGATGACCGCCGGATCCTTCTGCGGCGGGCCGCAGCCCGGCAGGCCAACCGCGAAGCAGATGAGGAGAAGAGCGCACGCGCGGAGCATGCCACGATGATGCCCACCGCGTCCGCCGCGGCGCAACCCCTGCGGTGGTGCGATGCCGGTCGCGATGGGTTGACGCGGGGCCCGGCGAGGGTTACTGCAAGACCATGCGCGCCATCTTCGCCCTCATCGTCGGCCTCTCGGTCCTCGTCGGCTTCGGCTGCGAGGAGAACCTCGAC
Source organism: Myxococcales bacterium (assembly GCA_020430675.1). Next base: position 6,171 of record JAGQJJ010000170.1, on the reverse strand, counting down.
CCCAAGACGCCGGTCGGCGCGCTGCACACGCTGCGCGACGCCGTGCTCGCGCGCGACGTGCCGGCCCTGCTCGCCGCGTCGTCGAAGGCGACCCACGATCACCTCGCCGCGCTGCACGCCTTGCTCAAGGAGCAGCGGGTCGCGTTCGACGAGCGCTACCCCGAAGAACACCGGGGGCCGGCGAAGGTGGCCTATCCGAAGGGCGCGCTGGAGGCCACCGACAGCGCCGCGCTGTTTGCTGCGCTGGTGCAGCCCGAGTTGGAGAAGCTCGAAGGCGGCGAAGGCCTGAAGTACGGCCTGACCGCGTACGGCAGCCCGGCGGTGCGCGATGATCGCGCCACGGTGCCGACGCATAGCGGCGAGTCGTACGAGTTTGTGCTCGAAGACGGGGTCTGGAAGACCACCGCTTTTGAGCGACCGCTGGAGCAGAACCTGAACCGCGCCCGCCTGCACCAGCAGACGCTCGAAGAAAACCTCAAGGTTTTTGAAGAGTTGAAGCGCCGCGAGGCCGAGAAGAAGGCCAAAGAGGCCGCGGAAGCGGAGCCGCCGGCGACACCGTGAGCAGGCGCCGCAGGGCGCGGAGTCGGGCGGGTCCGATGCCCGGCACGTTCAACAAGTCTTCCAGTCGTTTGTAGGGTCGTCCGGCGATCAGCGCGTCGGCGGTATGCGGCCCCACGCCGGGCAGGTGCAGCAGGTCGTCCCGGTGGGCGTTGTTGATGTCGATCGGCACGCCGAAGCCGAGGCGGATCGTCGTCGAACCCCGCGTGACGCGGGTCTCGCAGCCCCCCACCGCGGGCATTGCCGTCAGCCGGTCGCCTGGGCGTATCGCCTGGTCTGGCGGGCACAGCGCCAACAGCACGGCGCGGGATGAGGCGTCGCAGATCAGTCGGGGTGAAGATCCGCCCAGCAGCACCGGTGCGGTGCAGGGCGCCGCTGGCAGCGGGTCGGGCGCGGGCCAATGACGATGCGCAGCGACAGCGGCAAAGAGCAGCACCGCGGCCAGGCCGGTCATCGATCGCGCATCCACTCGCCGGCTCCTCTTCCGCGGGCCACAAGAGATCCATCGGAAGCGGCGCGCGAATGTTGCGCAGATTGTCGAGAAAAAGGCGGGCGTCAGGCCTGGCAGAACCCGGGGAAAGTCCCCGTTGCGAGCCGCGCGAGGCGCCGTCAGCGGCAAGGCGCGAGCGCCCGAAGGCGTAGCAGCGCTACGTCGAGCGGTGAGGAACGTAGCCGATGGCGGTGCATCGACCGGCGCAGCAGGGGACTTCCCCGGGGGCTGCTAGAGCTGGGCGCGCAGCCAGCGCGGGCGGTCGGTCATGACCGCGTCAACGCCCAGCGCGGCCAGGGCCTGCGCGCGTTTGGCGTCGTTGACCGTCCAGACGTTGAGGCCGAGGCCCAGGTGGCGCACCGCCTCGACCAGCGGCGCGACGACCAGGCCGTGATGGGGGTGCCAATGGGTCGCATGGGCGGCCTTGAGGGCCGCAAACGGCAGCGTCGCCCGGTTGAAGGTGGCGCCGCCATCCGCCGCCGCGTCGGTGATCAGCGCGCGGGGCACCTTGGGGAGCGCGTCGGCGGCCGCGGCGACGGCGGCCGGCGAGAAGCTCGAGATCAGCACGCCGGGCGCGCCGCCCGCCAGCAGGCGAGCCACGGTGGGCACGGCCTCGGCGACCTTCAGCTCGATGTTCACCTCAATGCGGCCGCCCACGGCGTCCAGCACCGCGGCCAGCGTCGGGATGTGATGGCCCCCGACCAGCTCGACGGCGGCCAGCGTCTTGTGGGCGAGCCGCGCCACGCGACGCGCGTCGGCGTCGGGCGTCAGCCGCAGCAGCGTGTCGTCGTGAAACACGACCGGTACGCCGTCGGCGCTGAGCTGAACGTCAAGTTCGATGCCCGCGGCGCCGTCAGCGACGGCCTTCTCAAATGCCGCCAGCGTGTTCTCCAGCGGAGCCCCGGGGCCATGACTGCCGCGGTGTGCCCAGATGCGCATCGTCGTCTCTCTTCCGATGAAAGGTTGAGGGTTTGGGTCAGGCCACACGCCCGGCCAGCAGCGCCCCGCAAGCGGCCGCGCCGATGCCGAGCAGAAGATTTGCGCCCAGGTTGGCCGCCGCCAGACCGGGCCGCCCGTTGTTGAACAAGATCAGCGTCTCGTGGCTGAACGTGCTGAACGTGGTCAGCCCGCCCATGAATCCCGTGGTCGCGCCCAGCTTGATCGCCGGTGAGGTGTCTTCGCGGACGGCAAACAGCGCCGCGAGGAAGCCGAGCAGCAGGCAGCCCAGCACATTGGCCGCCAGCGTGCCCCAAGGCACGAGGCTCGCGGGCAGCAGCCGGCGCGCAAACACCGCCAGCCCGTAGCGCGCGCAGGCGCCCAGGCCCCCGCCGATGAAAACCGCGAGCGTCAGGCCCATGTCAGCAGCCCGTCCAGGCGATCGAGGCGGGGCACGGAGGCGTCCTTGATGGCGCCCCACGCGACGGTGGCAAAGGGCACGCCCGCGGCTGCGGCGGCGGCGCGGTCGACGTCGGTGTCGCCGATGAACAGCGCCTCGTCGGGTCGTGCGCCCAGGCGCGAAAGCGCCGCGAGCAAGCCGCCGGGCGCGGGCTTGCGCCACGCGGCGACGTCGCCGTCGATCACCGCGCCAAACGCCCAGCCCAGCCCCGCGAGCAGGCGCGACAAAAACACCGACGGCGCATTGGTGACGAGCCCCCGCCGCGCCACGGGCAGCGCGGCGAGCACCGCTTCGGCGCCCGGGCACGGTCGCGCCCGTTCCAGGAGATGCGCGTCGTAATGCGCCATGAAGCGCGCCCTTGCCTCATCGACACGGTCATGCAAATGCGCGGGCAGCGCCGCCCGCATCAGATGCCCCAGCCCGTGGCCGACGTTCGCCGCCACCTGGGCATCGGCCAGCGGCGGCAGATCGAAGCCCGCGCGCGCCGCGTTGACCGCGTCGGCCAGATCGCCCGCCGTGTCGAGCAGCGTGCCATCGAGGTCGAAGAGGAAGACGGCGGGGCGCATTCGGGCTCCAGCAAGCGATGGCGCACTCTAGCTGGAAAAGGTCCGCCGTGCATCTGCTGCGCGCGCCCTGCCGAGCGGCCGAACGATGCGCATCGGACCGGGGGACACTGCGCGCGGGGACTGCTACACTCTTCGCGTCGATCTCCCGAGAGGATCCATGGCCGAGCCGCTTCGCCTGGGCGCTGATCCGCTGACCATCGCCGATCTCGTGGCCATCGCCCGCGGGGCGCGGCCGGTGGCCCTCGACGCCGACGCCCGCGGGCGGGTGGCGCGCGTCCGCGAGGGCATTGACGCCCTGCTCGCCCACGACGCACCCAATACATACGGCGTCAACACCGGCTTCGGCGCGCTGGCCGAGGTGCGCATCGATCGTGCCAAGCTCGCCGCTTTGCAGGTGAATCTGGTGCGCAGCCACGCCACCGGCGTCGGGGCGCGCTTCGACCGCGCCACGACCCGCGCGATGATGCTGCTGCGCGCCAACGTGCTGATGCTCGGCACCAGCGGGGTGCGGCCCGCGGTGCCCGAGCTGCTCGTCGAGATGCTGCGCCGCGGCGTGCACCCCTGCATTCCCGAGCAGGGTTCGGTGGGCGCCTCGGGCGATCTGGCGCCCCTCGCCCACCTCGCGCTGGTGCTCATCGGCGAAGGCCAGGCCGAGGTCGACGGCCGCGTCATGCCCGGCGGCGAGGCGCTGGCGGCGGTCGGGCTCAAGCCGGTCACGCTGGCAGCCAAAGAGGGGCTGGCGCTCATCAACGGCACCCAGGCGATGACCGCCGATTGCGCCCTGACCATCGACCGCGCGCAGAACCTGGCGCGGGTGGCCGACATCACCGGCGCCGCGTCGGCCCAGGCCCTGCTCGGCAGCCGGCGCCCGTTCGACGCGCGCATCCACGCCGCACGGCCCCATCCGGGCCAGCTCGCCTGCGCCGAGAACCTGCGCCACCTCACCGCCGACAGCGAGATCATCGACAGCCACCGCCAGTGCAAGAAGGTGCAGGATCCGTACAGCCTGCGCTGCATGCCGCAGGTGCACGGCGCGACGCGCGACGTGATCGCGCACGCCGCCGACGTCATCGGCCGCGAGCTGAACGCCGCCACCGACAACCCGCTGGTCTTCACCGAAGACGATGATCTGGTGCTCATCAGCGGCGGCAACTTCCACGGCCAGCCGATCGCGCTCGCCGCCGACTACCTGGGCATCGGGCTCGCCGAGCTGGCCAACATCTCGGAGCGCCGCATCGAGCAGCTCGTCAACCCTTCGCTGAGCAGCGGCCTGCCGCCCTTCCTCGCCGGCGACAGCGGCCTCAACAGCGGCTTCATGATCGCCCAGGTCACCGCGGCTTCGTTGGTCAGCGAGAACAAGGTGCTGGCCCACCCGGCCAGCGTCGACAGCATCCCGTCGAGCGCCAACCGTGAAGACCACGTCTCGATGGGCACTCTGGCCGCACGAAAGGCGCGCCGCATCGCCGAGCACGTCGAGACGGTGCTGGCCATCGAGCTCTTGTGCGCCGCGCAAGGCATGCACTTGCGGCGCCCGCTGACCGCCAATCGCGGCATCGAAGCCGCGCTGCGCTGCCTGCGCGCCGAGGTGCCACCGCTCGATGAAGACCGCGTGCTGCACCCCGACATCGCCGCCGCCGCCGAGCTGATCCGCAGCGGCCGGCTCGTGGCCGCGGTCGAGGCCGAGATCGGCCCCCTGGTCTGAGAAGGGTGATGATGACCCCGGTCGACCTGCTTTTTGAGAACGCCAGCGAAGTGTTCACCGCCACCACCGCCGGTCCGCTGACCGAGGTGGTGGTCGCGGTGCACGACGGCATGGTGGTGTATGTGGGCCCGCCCGAGGGCCTCGCCGCGACCGGCCACCAGGTCGGTCCGCAGACCCATCGCGTGGATGTGCAGGGTCGCCTGCTGACGCCGGGGCTGATCGATCCGCATACCCACCTGGTCTTTGCCGGCGACCGCGCCCACGAGTTCGCGCTGCGCGCGGCCGGCGTGAGCTATCTGCAGATCGCCGCTGAGGGCGGGGGCATCGCCGCCACCATGCGCGCGACCCGGGCCGCCACCGTCGATGAGCTGGTCGCCGGCGCCCGCCCGCGCCTCGACCGCCTGCTCGCCTGTGGCGTGACCACCGCCGAGGTCAAGAGCGGCTATGGCCTCAGCACCGACGCCGAGCTGCGCTGCCTGCGCGCCGTGCGGCGCCTTGATGCGACGCACCCGATCGACCTCGTGGCGACCTTCCTCGGCGCGCATACGGTGCCACCCGACCGGCGCGCCGACCGCAAGGGTTATCTGGCCGAGGTGATCGACGAGATGCTGCCCGCCGTCGCCGCCGAGGGGCTGGCCGAGTTCTGCGACGTCTTTGTCGAAGAGGGCGCCTTCGGGCTGGGCGAAGCCGAGCGTGTACTGCGCGCCGGGCTGGCGCATGGCCTGCGCCCCAAGGTGCACGCCGATCAGCTCGGCCCGGGCGGCGGCGCCGAGCTGGCCGCGCGGCTGGGCGCGGTCAGCGCCGATCACCTGGAACACATCAGCGACTTCGGCATCAAGCAGCTCGCCGATCACGGCACGGTCGGGGTGCTGCTGCCCGGCGCTGCGCTTTTCCTCGGCAGCGACGAGCGCGCGCCCGCCCGACGGCTGATCGACCATGGCGTGCACGTCGCGCTGGCCACCGACTGCAATCCGGGCACCTGCATGACCGAGAACCTGCCGCTGATGCTGACGCTGGGCATGAGCCGGTTGGCCATGACCGCGCGCGAGGTGCTGGAAGCCGTCACCGTGCACGCGGCGCGCGCCATCGGTCGGGCCCATGTGGCCGGCACCATCGAGATCGGCCGCCCGGCCGATCTCGCGATCTTCTCGGTGCCCGATCACGAGCATCTGCCCTATCACCTGGCGACGCCGACCACCTGGCGGGTCTACAAAAAGGGCGTGCAGGTCTACGCCGCCTCCTGACATCGCGCAGGCCGCCGACGCGCGCAAATGCGCGATTCAACAGATTCATGCCGGCCCATGCTGCCACTTGATCGGCTGCGCCCGATGGTCTCTAATGGCCGCGGAGCACGCGCCTGATGCCCGGACCGCCCCCGAACCGACGACGCGCGATCGCCGACGCCGATCGCACCCGCCGCGCCGACCGCCTCTTCCGCATCGTGCAGATGCTGCGTCAG
>JAGQJJ010000169.1 GCA_020430675.1 Myxococcales bacterium | reverse complement strand
CCCTCGCAGTTGCAGGCCAATGGCCTCGATGAGACCGAAGGCGCGGCGCTCGCCGAGTCGCAGAACTACCTGCAGGTGAGCTGCCACATCGAAGACGCCGATCTGCCGGTGCGCGGGCTGCCGCCGGCCGCTGAGGCCGCCGCCGAGGCGGTGGCGGGCGTGGCGAACGGTTGGATCCACGATCCGCAGACCGGGCGCTATTACGCCCGCGCCGACTGGAATCAGAGCCGGCTGGCGCAGTCGCGGTTTGAGCCGCGCCGAAGCATTCGGGTGCTGCGCGAGCGCTCGGAAGACGGCCATTACTGGCTGGGCACGCGGGGGCTCATCGCGTTTGGCAAGCCCGATCTCGAGCTCTTCCCGGTCGATGATCCCGAGGTCGAGCCGCTCGCCGAGCAGTTGCTGGTGCTGGCCGATCTGCTGATCAGCGAGCAGACGGTCGGCCCGGGGGCGCGGCTGACGGTGGGCCCGGTCGAGGCGCTGCTGGTGCCACGCGATGCCTTCGCGGCGACGCTGCCACCCGAGACGGCGGGCAAAGGCATCGAGACCGCGGGGCCGACGGTGGCGCCGCGGCTGGCGGTGGTCGATCCCGACGGGCGCGTCGGCGACATGGCCAGCCATCAGGCCTTCCTGCGGCGATTGCAGGTGCGCTGAGCCGCCCCGCGCGCGTTCAGGTCGCTGGGGCTGGGCTGCTCGCGGCGATCTGATCGCGCAGCACGTTGCCGAGAATGCGGGTCACCTTGCGGGAGATGGCGCCGCGGATCTCTTTCTTGAAGGTGCGCAGGGCGGTCTGCTCGACGGGCCGCAGCAGCTCGTTGAGCGGGCCAAGACCGTGCACCTTGGCCTTGAGGCGATCGTAGTCGACGCTGGTGGCATCGAGCTTGACCGTCTCGAGCTGCATGCCCGACGGCGTGCCGACGGCGGTGAAGGTGCCGATGGCGCTCAGCGTGAGGCCGGTCATGCGCACGCGGCCGTCGAAGCCGGCCTTGGCAAAGGGCGAGCGGGCGCGCCCCTTCATCTTGGCATCGAGGCGCGCGTCGAGGTGGCCGAGCAGGCCGAGGGTGCCCGAGATGGCGCGCGGGTTCTCTTCGTCGGGTCCGGCCGAGAGCACCGTCAGCCGGCCGATGACCAGCGAAGACAGGCCGGTGAGCTTGGTGAGCGAGAACTTGACGTGCGCGAAGCCGACGTCGTCCTTGCCGGTGGCCAGCTCGGCGTAAGGGTCGACGCCGCCTTCGACGATGGCGGCGGGCAGGCGCTCGTTGAGCGATGGCAGCATGCCATCGACGACAACCTGCACCAATTCAACAACCGGATCGATGTCCATGGGGCCCCCTGGGCAGAGAAACGGGCCTAGCCTAGCGGGAAACCGAGGTGCATGCATCTGCTGTCGGGGCGCAGGCGCGCTTCGGGTGGGGCGGCGCGGCCGCGGGTCACCCCGACCGGCCGCGTCAGGCCTCGGGTTCGAGCAGATGCAGGTCGCCCCAGGGCGCGCCATCGCCAGCGATGATGGTCTTGAAGTTGCTCCGGCCGATGGCGGCCTCGCCGGTCGCCAGGCAGTGCTCATAGGCGCGCGCTTCGATGGCCTGACGTGCGGCGGCGGGGCGACCGACGCTGGCCAGGGCGCCGGTCTTGAAGGCGGCGACCGCGGTCGGGCTGCGTTTGGCCGTCGCGTGGGCCAGCGCCAGCGCGCGCACGAGGCCGGCGTCGACGTCGGGCACGACCTCCTGCACGAGGCCGATGCGCGCCGCTTCGTGGGCGTCGATCTGCTCGCCGGTCATGCCCAGGCGCAGGGCTTGGGGCAGGCCGATCAGCGACCAGAGCTCGGAGGTGCCGCCCGCGCCGGGCACGATGCCCAGGCTGGTCTCGGGCAGCCCGAAGCGCGCCTGCGGGGTGGCGACGCGGTAGTCGGCGGTGATCAGCCACTCGGTGCCCCAGCCGAGCGCGACGCCGTTGACCACGGTCACGTGCAGCAGCGGCAGCGCGCGCAGGCGGGCGAGGACCGCGCGCTGGGCGCGGACGTGCGCGGTGATGCGCTCGTCGTTCCAGCCGATGCGCTCCGTGACGTTGGCGCCCGCGATAAAGCTGGGCGTGCCGCGACGAGAGAGTCGCCGCGAGTAGCTGATCAAGGCGCGGGTGCCGCGATCGACCAGCTCGTCGCAGAGCGCGGCCAGCGCGTCCAGCTCGGCGCGGCCCATCTCGTTGGCCTTGCCGTGTTTGAACTCAAGCCGCGCGATGTCGCCGTCGAACTCCGCTTCGAGTGACATGGGCTCTCCTGACTGCGCGCTGAACGGATCAGCCGCGATCGATGGTCACCAATTCGCTGCCAGCGCGCCCGCGTACGGTGGCGAGCTGCGCCTGAACGGCGGGAAATCCCGAGAAGCGCCCGTTGTCATCGACGACCGCGGCGACGCGCACCTGCAGCCAGGTGGCGTCGCCGCCGGTGTCATCGAGCACCGGCCGCACGCGTTCGAAAGCGCGGGGGATCTCCTGGCAGACCGCCTCGCAATGGGAGGCGGCGACGACAAAAACGAAGCCTTCATCGCTCTGGTGGCCGAGGAAGGCGCGGTCGTCGGCGTGCTCGCGCAACACCTGGTGGATGAGCTGCGCCGTCTGGTTCATCGCCTCGTGGCCCCACATGAAGCCGCGGTGCTGAATGGCGCCGTGCAGGCCTTCGAGGTCGACGACGCCGCACGCGAAGGGCTGCTGATCGCGCACGCGGCCCTGAATCTCGCGCTGCAGCTCGCGCGCGCCGGGCAGCACCGAGAGGCTGTCGGCGCTGGTCCGCCGCTCGTGGGCCAGGTGCGAGCGCACGATGAAGAGCAGATCGTCGGCGTCAAGCGCGCGGGGCAGCAGGCCGGCGGAGGCCTCGGCAGGGTCACCCTCGGCCTGCGAGTCGGTGTGCAGCACCGGGATCTCGGGGTCGCGCCGCGCGCTGAGGTGGGTCGCGAAGGCCTCGGCCCCGGGCAGCGCGCGGTCGATGATGACCAGATCGGGCAGCAGGCGATCGGTGCGGGTGCGCGCGGTCGCGGTGTCGGCGGCGATATAGGCCAGGTAATCGGCTTCGTCGAGCCGGCCGGCCAACGCCGAGGCCCAGGCGGCCTCGCGGTCGACGATGAGCACGCGCAGACGCCGCCGCTCGCGCCGGCGCGCAAGGATGACGTTGAGCGTGCTGCCGAGCATGCCGATGTCACCCGGCACTTCGAGCATCAGGTCGACCGCGGGCGGCGGCGGCGTGCCAAACGGCACCATGGCCACGATGGGCAGGCGGCGGCTGACCAGCTCCGAGAGCACGGCGCGCGACGGGTTGCCTTCGAGATCCAGGCACAGGGCCAGGAGCGGCGGCCGGCGGCCGATCTCGGCGCGCACCGCCGTCAGCTCGGGCGGGCAGACCCGCACGCGGAAGCCGGCGCCGAGCAGCACCGCCTTGACCGCGTAGGCTTCCATCTCATCGTTGCAGATGATCAGCACCGGCTCGCCGGCCGGGCCGGCCACCTCTCCCCCCCCGCCGGGCGGCGCGGTGCCGGGATCAAACGAGCTGGCGGGCAGGCTGAAGAGGAAGGTGGTGCCCTGCCCTCGCCCGCTCTCGACCCAGATCGCCCCGCGATGGCCTTCGATGATGCTGCGACAGATCGACAACCCGAGCCCGGTGCCGCGTTGCCCGCCCGTCGGCGAGAGGCCGGCCTGCTCGTATTTGTCGAAGATGCGGTCGAGGTCGCCTTCGGGGATTTCGGCGCCGGTGTTGTGCACCGCGACCAGATAGAGATCGGGCGCGGCGAAGGCCGAGAAGACGGTGACGCGCACGCGGCCGCCGGCCAGCGTGAACTTGAAGGCGTTGGTGAGCAGATTGCTGAGCACCTGCGCCAGCCGGTCGGGGTCGGCGTGACACGCGAGGCCGTCGAGCATGCATTCGAATGCCAGCGAGACGCCCTTCTTGAGCGCCAGCGGCTCGAAGCTGCGCACCGCGTCCCGCACCACGGCCGCCAGGTCGACCTCTTTCATGGCCAGCGGCATCTTGCCCTGCTCGAACTTGGCCAGATCGAGCAGGTCGCTGACGAGCTGGTTGAGGCGGACCGCCGAGTCCTTGGCCATCGCCAGGTAGTCCCGCTGGCGCGGCTGCAGCGGGCCGACGACGCCCTTGGCGAGCAGGTCGACCACGCCGCCGATGCTGGTCAGCGGGCTGCGCAGCTCGTGGCCGAGGATGTGCACGAACTCTTCGCGGCGCTGCTCGGCGTGCTTCTCGGCGGTGACGTCGCGGATGACCGTCAGGATGCCCACCGAGTGCCCGGCGTGATCGCGGACGCGCGAGAAGAGCACCTGGCAATAGGTCTCGCCGCGGCGCAGCTCGCGCCACGCGGCCCGATCGCCGGCGCCGAGGTGGCGCAACACGTCAAGGCTGGACAGCCCGAGCGCGGCGACGACGACCGCAAAGTCGGGCCGCTCGAACTCGGCGATGCTCAGCATGCGCCGCGCCGAGGGGTTCATCAGCGTGACCGCGCCCTCTTCATCGGTCAGCACCACGCCCTCGGTCATCGCTTCGACCATCAGTTCGATGCGCCGCAGCTCGTCGAGCATCTGCGTGTGCATGCGGGTCAGGGCGTCTTGAAGCTGGTCGCGCCAGATGCCGAACAGCTCCTGCTCATCGGCTTCGAGGGGGGCCGACGAGTCGCGGGCCAGCACCAGCAGGCCGCGCAGGTCGCGATTGATGAAGACCGGGATTGCCGCGACCTCGTGCGGGATGCGGGCCTCGGCGCTGCCGGCGAAAGGCTCGGGGCGGCTGGTGAACGGCACCTCGCCGGGGTCTCGGCCCGAGAGGTGGGCGTACGATTTGCGCACCCACTCGCGCCACGCAAACAGCTCCAGCGCGGTCAGCGCGCCGTTCTCGGCGAGCGCGGCGTGGCCGAAGACGCCCTGGTTTGGCCGCAAATCCATCAAGCCGATGGCGCCGCGGCAGGGCAGTCGGTTGACCAGGCTCTCGACCACCAGACGGAGCGCCGCGGCAGGATCCTTGAGATTGGCGAGCGAGCGCAGCAATCGATACTGACCGCTGATCGCGTCGACCTGCGCGCGCAGCCGGGCGGTCAGGCGCTCGCGCTCCTGCTCCAGTCGGCTGGCCTGCACCGCGCTGCGCACCGCCAGGGTCAGCTCGGTGCGGCCGTCTTCGCTCAGCAGCGACTTGTGCTTTTCGAAGTAGTGGTACATGCGCCCGCCGCGCAGAATCTCGACGAGCTGCTCATCCGAGGTGCGCCCAGACAGCAGAATGCAGCGCAGCGCCGCGGTGCGCGGGTTCTCTTTGATGCGCGCGATGAGCGCGTCGCCCGACATGCGGGGCATCTTCTGGTCGGTGATGAGCACGTCGAAGCTGGCGCGTTCGAGGCGTTCGAGGGCCTCGGCGCCGGTGAACGCGGCGGTGACGTCAAACTCGCGGCGCAGCAAGCGCCGAAGCTGGAACTGGTCGTCTTCGCTGTCATCGACGATCAAGACGCGGCCGAGACGCTCGCTCATCGCTCCCTCGCGCGGGTCAACGGCAGAGGTGTACCGCCTTGCGCAGCCGAAGGGAACCTCCACCCGCGCGGCATCAGCGGACCGCCAGCCCGACGCGCCCCGACCGCATGCCGGCGCCGAGCTGGTACGAGGCCCAGATCGAGCGCGGCCGCCCGCGAATGGCGCCGACGCGCACCTTGCCGTAGACGCCCTCGGCGAGCGCGACGCCTCGGTTGTCGCCGAGCACAAACAGCTCGTCTTCGGCCAGCGTGACCGGTGCCGGGTCGGCGTCGAGGCTGCGGGCGCGGTCGAAGGTGACCACGTAGCGGCCGGCCAGCGAGGACTCGAGGTAGCCGACCAGCGCGTCGAGTCGGGCCTGCTCGCCAGCGTCGAAGCGCGGCACGCGCAGGGCATCGAGCGGTGTGCGATCGAACGCACGGCCATCGACCAGGGGGCGGCCATCGCGCAGTTGCACCACGCCGCGGCCGACCGCGACCACCCGCGCGATGCGCGGCCCCTCGGGCGCGGCGTCGAGCACGATCAGCTCGCCGGGCACGGGCGGCCGCGCGGCGAAGTCATCGCGCTCGTAGAGCACGTGGTCGCCGGGCAGCGACTTGGGGAACATGGCCAGCGAGCGCACCTCGACGCTGCCGATCATCCAGTTGCCCACCGCCAGGGCCACGATGAGGACGGGCAGCACGCCCAGGCCGAGCAGGACGCCGAGATAGCTGACCGGGTGGTTGACCGGCCGCAGCTGATACGCGACGCCCGGGCCTTCGATGAAGCGGCGCAGGTCAGCGAGCAGGGCCATCTGCAGCGCCATCCAGCTCGCGGTGGCGACGACGAGGGGGCCAAAGGGCATGAACAGCCAGTGGGCCCAGGCGAGCAAAGCGACGGCGCAGGCGGTGAAAAACGCCGTCCACACGACCAGCCCGCGCACCAGCAGCCCGCAGTAGATATGGCCCAGGCCCGGCATGATCAATGTCAGCAGCCAGGCGATGGCGAGGCTTCGGGGATGGCGGTCGGTCTGCGGGATCGCCGGGCGCATGGGCGCAGCCTACCAGTTCTGCCGCGCGGTGTCGTCGTCGCGCACCGATCGGCGGCGCGGGGCCTATTGACCACGAACACCCGGCGGTGTATCGTCGGCCGCCGCTCCGGTAAAGGCTTGATATCCAAAGAGCTTGGCCCATCAACCCGGCATGAGGTGATAGCTGATGCAGCGCGCGACCCGCCTGATGATGTTCTGCGCCGGCCTGGCGCTGCTCGGCGCCACGGCGTGCGAGACCGCCGATCCGAACAGCGCCGCTTATTGGATCGAAAAGCTCAAGGGGGACAACCCCAAGGCCGCCGTGCGCAAGCTGGGCGAGATCGACAGCCCTGAAGCGACCGACGCGCTGGTCGCCTACTACAAGGAAGGCCGCTTCCGCTACGACATCGTCGCCGCGCTCACGCGCAAGGGCGATCACAAGGCGGTGCCGGTGCTGGTCGAGGCGCTGCAGGACACCCAGGAGCCCAAGGCCGCGCAGCTCGCGGCCAGCACGCTGTTGGAGTGGAAGGCGGGCGAGGGCTACACCGACACCTACGTGGCGGTCATCAGCAACGCCTCGGCGCCCAACGAGAATCGCTACGGCGCGCTGCAGATCCTGGCGGCGAACCCTGACCCCAAGGCCACGCAGCCGCTGCTGGCCATCCTCAAGAGCGACCCCGACATCGTGCCCATCGTCATGATCGGCCTCGCCGCCGAGGCGCTGGGCAAGCTGGGCGCCGAAGAGGCCATCCCCGGCCTCATCCGCTGCCTGTGGCTCGACGACGCCCTGGGCCGCAACGAGGTCGCCGCCTGCCGTCTGGCGCTCAACCGCGTCGGGCCGGCCAAGGCGGTGCCGAAGCTCATCCAGACGCTGGAGCGCAAGAACCGCACGGTCGAGCAGCGGGCCCGGAAGTACAAGTTCGACCTGGGCGGCATCGTCGAGGCCAAGACGGCCGAGATGCTGGGCGACATGCCCGATCCGAGCGCGGTCGACCCGCTGATCAAGGCCCTGACCACCTCGGATCAGATGCCGCCTTCGATCGCCAACGACCCCAAGAAGGCCCAGGTCTTTGTCATGAGCGGCGTGCAGAAGGTCATCTCGGTGGCCAA
>JAGQJJ010000016.1 GCA_020430675.1 Myxococcales bacterium | reverse complement strand
CTGGAGCGCCTCGGGGCCACCTACACGTCCGGCGACGACCGCTTTCACGTCCGCGCCCAGGCCCCCATCGCCCTCAGCTTGCGGCATGACGTGCTCAACCTCGACGCCCTGCGCCTCGAAGTCGAGCGCGAGGCCCGCGACGGCGAAGACGGCGCCGAGGGATCGGCCGAGGGCGCGCCGCCGGCTTTGGCTCGCTCGCAGATCGCCGCCACCGGCACGCTGGGCCTGGGCGGCGACGCCGGCCCCGACCTCGATGTGCGCGCCGCGGGCGACGTCGACCTGGCCCTGGTCTCGCCGTTCCTCGCCTCGGTCTTCCCGCGGCTCGACGGCCGCGGCGCCTTCTCGGTCGATCTGACCGGCCCGCTGGACCGCCCGCAAATCCGCGGCGAAGTGCAACTCGACGAAGCCGCGCTCGTGCCGCGCTCATCGGTCGTGGGCGGCTTGCTCGAACTCGTCGAGCCGGTCGTCTTCACGCTCGAACCGCTCACCGACGACGCGCCCATCGGCCTGTGCCCGGGCTCGACCGCCCTCGAAGCGGCCGCGCTGCCCGCATTTTCGTTTGCGCTGAGCCTGGCCGCCGAGCGCCGCGCCGGCGATCGCATGGTCCCAAACCGCTTCCGCCTGCTGCGCGACGAGGCCCCGATCAACGTCGACCGCGCCCGCGTCGAGTTCCGCGGCGGCGTGCCCGACTTCATCACCGTGCGCACCGACGTCACCGAGATGGCGGTCAACATCCCGCATTACATCCGCGCCACCATCAACGCGCCCGCCCTCGAAGTCACGCTCTGCCAGCACCCGCTGCCCCGCCGCCCGCTCGAGACGCGCCTCATCGTCGGCGGCCCGGTCAAGATCCTGCGCGGCGAGTACGTCGCCGACATCACCAGCGCCAGCGAGATCAACCAAGGCGTGCGCGACAACCTCGTCGGCTCGGCGCGGGCGCGGCAGGTCAACGTGTTCGAGCGCGTGCCGCTCCTCCAGCGCCTCTTCCTCGACCTGTCGGTCACCGGCGACGGCGACTTCTATGTGCGCAACCAGATCACGGTGCTGACGACCGACCTGGAAATGCGCCTCGAACTGCCGAAGATTCGCGGCTTTCTCTACTCGAGGCCTACCGACAGCCCCGAAGACGCGCTGCAGATCACCGGCCAGGTCTCGGTGCTGCCCGACTCGAAGCTGACCTATGCGCGGCGGCCGTTCGAGGTCACCCGCGGCACCGTCGACTTCGGCGGGGTCGACTTCCTCGACGCCGATGTCGAAGCGACGCACACCTTCCGCATCCGCACCGACGGCGCCACCAGCGGCAGCACCTTCGACCAGCTCACCACCGATGTGCGCCTCGAAGAAGTCGTGCTGCAGGCGCGCTACCGCCTGCCCACCCGCGGCGCGCCGCCCGAGATCACGTTGAACCTGTCGAGCAATAGCGGCCTGTCGAAGATCGAGATCGCGACGCTGGTGCTCACCGGCAGCCTGCCCGACCAGCTCACCGGCGCCGCCAGCGCCCAGCCGGCCACCGAGGTCGTGCTGCAACCGCTGCTCGGGCTGGTCGAGCGCCCGCTCGAAGACACCCTCGACATCGACCTCTCGCTCTCCACCGGCTCGACCGGCAGCCTCTTCATCGAAGCCGACAAGCTGCTCTCGCGCCGCCTGCGCCTCGTCACCAGCACCCTGGTCGGCGACGCCGACGACACCCAGGTCCCGCAGTTCCGCCTTGAGTACCGCATCAACAACGAGGCCACCGCCGAGCTCACCAACGAGCAGGACGCCAACCTCAACTCGACCAACGGGCGCCTGCGCCTGCAGTTCGACCAGGACTGATGATGCGTCGCCTGCTGCCCGTGTCCGCCGTCCTGCTTGCGGCCGCCCTCGCGGCGGCGCAGACCCCGTCGGGCGGCGATCTGCAAGCGCGGCGGGCCGGATTGGCGCGGCTCTTCGCCCCCTGGGCCGGCCGCACGGTCAACAACGTCGACATCGAGTGCGACATCCCCGTGTGCAGCGGCCCGCAACGCGCGGTGCTCATCGATCTGACCGGCCTCGACATCGGCGCCCAGTTTGCGCCCGACCAGCTCGCCGACGGCTGGTCGAAGCTGATGCGCACCGGCTTCTTCCGCAGTATCGAGCCCACCGCCGCGCCCGACGGCGACGGCGTGCGCCTCGTCTTCAGCGGCGTCGGCCAGGTGGTCATCACCGACCTCGACATCGAGTACGCCGACTTCGAGAGCCGCCTCTACCCGCGCCAGTTCGCCTCCGAGATTCGCAAGCGCCTGCCGCTGCGCAAGGGCGGCAGCTTCCCGCCCCTGGGCCTCGACGGCCGCTTCGCCCCGGGCGACGCCGCGCTCATCGACACCTGGTGCGAGCGGGTCAGCTCGCTGTACGCCCAGCAGGGCTTCGTCGGCACGCGCGTCGAGCTCCTGCCCGAGTACCACGGCCGCGGCCACAAGCAGGTGCGGGTCACCGTCCGTGTGCACGAAGGCCGCCAGCCCGAGATGGGCCAGGTGCTCGTGCGCGGCAACGAGGCGTTCCCGTATTGGAAGGTCGTCGAACCCCTCAGCACCGGCGAGCGCGTCGACTTCTGGCGTGACTTCTTCGGCCTCTTCGGCGTGGGCCGCTACGCGCGCCGCGAGCTCAAAGAAGAGCTGCGCGAGGTCGAGCGCCGCTACCGCGAAGAGGGCTATTACACCGCCCGCGTGCGCCTCGAACCGCAGGTCGCCGTGCGCGACAGCAAGGTCTACCCGCGGGTGCGCATCGTCGAGGGCCCGAAGCTCACGGTGCGCTTCGACGGCAACCGCAGCCTCGACGACGAGGATCTCACGGAAGTGCTGACCTTCGGGGTCAACGGCGCCATCGACGAGACCGAGATCGAAGAGACGCGCCTCGCCATCATCGCCGCCTACCAGTCGATCGCGCGCTACTACGTGCAGGTCGAGCCCGAGCGCATCCGCGGCCCCGCTGGCAAGCGTGGCCAGGGCGAGGTCATCTTCCACATCAAGGAGGGCCCGCAGGTCTACGTGCGCCGCGTCGAGCTGATCGGCAACCGCCGCCTCGCCGACCCGCGCATCTTCCAGGTGATGGAGACCAAAGGCGTCGCCGAAGACGGCGTGCTCAGCGCGTTTGGCACCTCGGCCGGCGTGTTGCAGGACCAGCGCGTCACCAATGACCTGCTCGCCGTTCGCGACCTGTACCGCGAGAACGGCATGCCCGGCATGCGCTTCCGCTGCGCCGACGCCCGCCAGGACGTGCGCGAGTGGAACACGATGCGCATCGTGCGCGAGCAGGCCGCAGACGAAGCCGGCCCGGCGATGGACCCGGCCCTTTTCCGCGGCCGCTTCGACGTCTGGACGGCCGACCCGCTGGCCCATACGTGCTTTGTGGTCATCCCCGACGAAGACCCCCGCCTCGTGGTGCTGCGCATCGAGCTGTCAGAAGGCGAGCAGACCACCGTCGGCCGCCTCGCCATCGACCCGCTGCTTGCCGGCATGGACGACCAGATGCGCGACGAGGCCTTCGAACTGCTCGCCGAGCTGGGCTTTGTCGACGAGCTGGGCCGCTGGCAGCGCACCGGCCTCAACCAGCGCAAGCTCGACGCCGTGCGCGGCTTTCTGCTGCGCTACTTCCACCAGGAAGGCTACCTCGAAGCCCGCATCGACCCGGTCTGCCTCGGCAGTGACGCCGGCGTCGCCCGCAAAGAAGACTGCACCGAAGCCCAGCTCTATGGCGTGCACCTCGACGCGGTGCGCTTCGAGACCGACCCCGGCCCGCGCACGCTGGTCGACGGCGTGCTGCTGCGCGGCAACCTGCGCACCGAGCCGCATATCCTGCAAAACGAGCTGCTGCTGGTCGACGGCGGCCCGCTGGGCACCGACGAACTGTTCCTCAGCCAGGCCAACCTGCGTTCGCTGGGCATCTTCGACGCGGTCAACGTCGAGACCATCGCCGACGCCAGCCGCGCCGACACCCGCCTCGACCGGCGCGAAGCCGCGGTGCTGGTCACCGTCGAAGAGGGCACCTACCGCCTGCTCGACGTCTTCGCCGGTCTGCGCATCGACTCCACCCCGCTCGAAGAAGACCTGCCGGTCCTCTACTCGCTCGGCCTCAGCGTGCGCGACCGCAACTTCCTCGGCCGCGCCTTCGAGCTGGGCCTGCGCCTCGACCACGACAACCGCATCGACTCGCCCGGCGAGTACGACGGCGACGACGCGGTCTGGGAGGTCGGCCCGTACTTCAAGGACCGCCGCCTCTTTGGCACGCGCCTCGATCTGTCATTGGCCACCACCTTCAAACACGGCCGCACCAGCCAGCGCGACGCCGTCGAGCTGGCGGTCAACGTCAAGCCCACCATCGGCTACGACTTCTTCAACCTCTCGTACCCCAACACCTGGGGCAGCGGCCTGCGCGCCACGCTGGTCACCGAGTACCGCTGGGAGCGCCGCCGCGGCCTCACCGGCGACCAGCGCCCGCTCTTTGGCGACCCGACGCAATCGGTCACGCTCGAGCCGGCCATCACCTGGGACCGCCGCGACAACCCGCTGCACCCCACCCGCGGCTGGCTGCTCACCGCCTCGGCCGAGGTGCTGTTCAACCGCTTCGCCGACCTGGGCGTCTTCGAGCTGGCGCCGTCGTTCAAAGAGACGCTCACCGCGCAGTGGGTCGAGTCCTTCCTCAAGAAACGCCTGATCATCGTGCCCTCGCTGCGCCTGGGCGCGGTGCAGAGCGACGAGGCCGAAGACGATCTGAAGTCCGGCTTCTACTTCAAGGCCGGCGGCGACGGCGTCACCCTGCCCGTGCGCGGTTACGCCGACGCCTCGATCGAAGCCTGCCAGGGCCGCGACGACGACAACGACCCCTTCGGCCTGTGCGGCGACGTGCTGCCGCCGGGCATCGACGCCGCCGACAATCTGGTCGCGCCCCGCACCATCGGCGGCAAGGCGATGATGCTGCTCGGCCTCGAAGCGCGCTTCCCCACGTTCATCCTCGAAGACTTCTGGTGGGCCCTGTTCACCGACATCGGCGCCGTCGCCCCGGGCTGGAGCGCGATGGACACCGATCGCCTCTTCCCGAGCGCCGGTGTGGGCCTGCGCTGGCTCATCACCGGCCAGATCCCGCTGCGCCTCGACCTGGCCTACCCGTTGCGCGAGACGGTCTTCAGCAAACAAACCCCGCGCTTTCATTTGAATATTTTCTACACGCTCTAAACTTCCCAGCACGTGTTGCTGGTAGACGGGGCCCGGAACCAGGGGTAAACTGCCTTCGCATCCGTGCGGGATCGAGGAGGAACATGCGCCGTCCAGTCGTCGCGCTCAGCGCGCTCACCCTGCTGCCCGGCCTCGCGCTCGCCCAGGCGGCGCCGGCGCCATCGGTCGATCCGCTCGCCGCGCCCGCGCCGGCGATCCTGCTCGCGCAGGTCGATGACGCCGATCTCGAGCGCGAAGAGACGCTCGAAGAGCTTCAGAACATCGAATACAAGAAGGACGCCTGGTCGATGCCCGCCGCCATCGGCCTGAGCATGGTGCCCGGCGCCGGCTGGGGCCTGATCTACGCCGAGAAGAAGGCGCAGTCGACGGTGCCCTTCGTGCTCTCGGTGGTCGGCTACGGCGTCGGCGCGCTCTACCTCGCCGGGCTGTTCGACGAGTCCTCCGAAGAGGTCTGTCTGCACGACACCGCCGGCCGGGTCGATCTGGCCGAGTGTGGCTACGGCGACGTCGAGTTCGACCCGACCAAAGAGCCGCGCACCGACAATAACGACATCGACCCGCGCGACCCGCAGATGCGGCCGTATTTTGCCACCAAGGGCGATTACACCCGCACCACGGTCGGCGAGGACTTCGATGGCGCCAAGACCGGCTTGATCATCCTCGGCGCCACCTACGCGGTCACCAGCGCCATCGGCGCCATCTGGTCGGGCTCGGTGGTCGCCGAGCACAACGACTCGCTGCGCAAGGACATCGAGTCGACCGCCAGCCGCGACGCGGTCGCGCGGCGCTCGCCGGCGGGCCAGCCGGTCAACCTGCGGCCCATCATCGGCGTCAGCGACGACCGCGGCGTCTTGGGGCTCGGCTTCGACTTCTGACCGCGGTGCGCGGCCCATCGGGCGACCCTGCGGCGCGATCGAGTCACCTCGCTGATGCACGCCGGCACTTTTTGGGCTAAAGTGCCGGGTCTTTCAACGGCTCGAACGGCGGCGACAGGGCGATGCGACGCTACCTCCTCCTGCTCATCGGCTCGGTCGTGACCATCGCGTTCGACCAGATCACCAAGATCTGGGCGGTCAACGCGCTGGTCGTGCCCAACGGCGATCTGCCCGAAGACGCGCACCGGATTCGCTCCGAGGTCTACTCCGTCACCGAGTCGTGGTGGAACTTCAAGGTCGCCGGCAACAAGGGCGCGGCCTGGGGCCTCTTTCGCGATCTGCCCGAAGGCTGGCGCGTCGCCTTCTTCGTGCTCATCGGGCTGGTCGCCATCGCCTTCATCATCGCGCTCTATCGCCGCGCCCGGGGCCACCAGCCGCTCAGCACCGCGCTGACGCTCATCCTCGGCGGCGCCATCGGCAACCTGATCGACCGCGTGCGCCTGGGCTACGTCATCGACTTCATCGACTGGTACTACGCGCCGTCGAACTGGCATTGGCCCACCTTCAACATCGCCGACGTGGCCATCAGCGTCGGCGTGGGCCTGTTGCTGATCGACATGATCCTGCACCGAGGCGAGCGGGCCGAGAAGGCCCCCGCCTCCACCTGAGCCTTGCGTCCGATCCTCTTCGAAATCGGGGGCATCGAGTTCCCGAGCTATTTCACGCTGCTGACGGTCGGCTATGCCATCGCCCTTGTCCTGGCCTTGCGCCAGGCCAAGAAGGTCGGCGTCGACCGCGATGACATGCTCGACCTGGGCCTGTACATGCTCTTCGCCGGCCTCATCGGCTCGCGCCTGCTGCATGTGCTCGCCGACGGATACTTCTGGGATTACGTGCACTTGTGCACCGATCCCCTGAAAGTCGACGTGCCGAGCTTCATCCACGTGAAGTGCGACTCGGACGCCGCCTGCGTGGCGGCGGACGCCGGCGCGCTCTGCCATCCGATCAACGGCCGCTGCCATCCGGCCAAGGATTGCCTCGCCGCGCTCGCCTTCTGGCAGGGCGGGCTCGCGTTCCTCGGCGGCTTCATCGCCTGCCTGCCGGTCGGCATCTGGTTCATCCGCCGCCGCAAGATGTCGTTCTGGAAGGTCGCCGACCTGGCCGCGTTTGGCATCCCCTTCGGCCTGATCTTCGGCCGCATGGGCTGCTTTCTCAGCGGCTGCTGCTACGGCGCGCAGCATGATGGTCCGCTGTCACTGCGCTTTGGCGGTTATCTGGCGCGCCTCGGGCCTGACGCGACCTGTCCACCGCATTATCTGCGCATCAACACGCCCGATGGCATGGCCTGCGCCTTCGGGCGCCCGGCTTTCCTCGACCACGCCAAACACGGCCTGCTCTCGCCCGGCGCCGATTTGAGCCTGCCGGTCTACGCCACCCAGATCTGGTCGGCGCTGCTCGCGCTGGGCATCTTCCTCTGGATCTACTTCTATCGGCGGCGGCACCCCGGCTACGCGGGCAAGGCCTTCTTCGAGTTCATCGTGCTCTATGGCGTGGGGCGCTTCATCATCGAGTTCTTCCGCGCCGATGACCGCGGCCTGTGGTTCGGCGACCTGCTCTCCACGAGCCAGATCCTGGCGCTGCCGCTGGTCGCCTGGGCCGGCTGGCTCTGGTGGAAGCGCCGCGCGGCGCCGCCGACGGAGGCGAGCTGATGCATCCGGTGCTGACCGAGCTGTTCGGCTACCCCATCCACCTCTACGCGGTGATGATGGCGCTGGGCTTTGTCATCGGCATCTGGCTCATGGTGCGCCACGGCGAGCGCGTCGGCTACGACCGCGACCTGAGCCTCGATCTGTGCTGGTGGATTCTGGTCAGCGGCCTCGTCGGCTCGCGCATCGCGTTCATCGTCGTCAACTGGGAGCAGTACTACTACCCGTGCGTCGACGTGGACCACTTCAACGCGCTGTTCCCCGAAGCCGCGATCACCGAGCCCGACTGCACGCGGCTCCTGCGCTTCTGGAACGGAGGCCTCGTCTTCTACGGCGGGGTCATCCTCACCATCCTGACCATCATCTGGTTCATGCGGCGCGAGAAGCTGCCGTTTCTGCCCATGGCCGACGTGATCATCCCCTCATTGGCGCTCGGGCAGTTCTTCGGCCGCCTCGGCTGCCTCGCCGCCGGCTGCTGCTGGGGCCGGCCGACCGACGCGCCTTGGGGCATCGAGTTCCCCGCGCGCTCGATGGTCTACGTGCAGCAACTCAAAGAGGGCATCATCACCGCGGGCGCCGAGCACGCGCATTCGGTGCACCCGACGCAGCTCTACGACAGCCTGTACGGCCTGCTGCTGTTCTCGTTCCTGATCTGGATTCGCCGGAGAAAACGCTGGCATGGCCAGGTCTTCGTCTGGTGGATGTTCCTCTACCCGATGGCGCGAGCGACGGTCGAGCTGTTCCGCGGCGATGATGTCGAGCGCGGCTATGTGGTGAAGGTGGTCAGCGAGTCGGTCAACGGCCTGCTCGGCCTGCCCGAAGGCTCGGCCGCCTTCCTCTCGACCTCACAGTTCATCAGCCTGTGCATGATCGCGATCGCCGGCGTGCTGCTCTACCGCCAGCGCAAACGGCCAGCACCGGCCGCCTGACCGTCAGGTCGACAGCGCCGCGACCATGCGTTGCAGGGTGGCGAGGCCGACGGTGATCTTCTTGAAGAACGACGTGTCGTGCGGCACCACCGCAAAGCGCGGGTGCACCGCGTAGAGGCTGCGCAAGGCGCCGTCGAGGTGCGCCGCCTGTTCGAGCGTCTCGGTGCGCACCGGATTGCCGCTGGCCACGCTCAGCCCACCCACCGCCGCGCTCTCGAAGAAGATCACCGCGTCATAGCGCGCCAGCTCGGCGGCGCTGGTGGTGCCCAGCGCGGCGAAGAAGTCCTCGGGTCCGGTTGGCCAATACGCCGCGCCGTCGAGCGTGCCGCGATCGCAGAGCAGCACCTTGCGCGGATGCAGCGCGCACTGCACGTCTTCAAGGTTGCGCTGCACATGGTAGATGGCCCGCTGCGCCGCCCGGGCCGCCTGCGGCTCGGTCGCGCGGGGGAAGCCGCCGCCAAAGAGGATGGTCGCCGCCTCGGGCACCATCACCACCTCATCGCCCAGCTCGCGGCGGAACAGATCGGCGGCGGTGGTCTTGCCCCCGCCCGGTCCCCCGGTGAGGACGATGCGGCGTCGGTGGATCTCGGGATCGGCCATCGGGGCGCCGAGCGCGGTCAGGTGTCGATCTGGGGCAGCCGCGGCCGCTTCCAGCCGATGACCAGCTTCTGACCCGGGCGCAGCAGCTTCTTGCGGCCCAGATGGTTCCACTTGGTCAGGTGACCCACGGTCAGGTGGTAGCGATGGGCGATCTTCCACAGGCTGTCGCCGCGCTTGACGGTGGCATAGACCGGCAGCGGCTTGATCGCCTCGACGCCATGGCGCTTGACGTACTCGCGCACCGCGGCGATCGAGCTCGGCGCCTTCACCCGGACGTGCATGTGATCGTCGTGGCCGCGCAGGTGGCGGATGATGCCCGCCTTGTCCTTGCCGCCGAACCACGTATCCAGCTGCTCGGGCGACGCCTTGGCCACGTCGCGCGCATAGGCGTGCAGCACGCGGATGAGGCGCCGATCGACAAAGAGGTACTCGACGTTGTCGCCGTCGAGCAGGGACGACATGAACGTCCACGTCCGCGGCAGATCGAGGTTGCGCGGGCTGGCGTGCTTGAGGTTGTGCGGGTCGTGGCCGTTGCGCAGGTAATAGCCGATGTCGGCGTCACGCCCCGACTGATGCGACTTGTGGCGCTTGAGGCGCCCGCCCGACTTGCGCGAGATGTCGCCGATATGAAGCTGCGGGGTCTCGGGGAAGCGCGCGTTGACCGTGGCGGCGGCCGCTTCGATGCGCTCGATCAGCTCGCTCGTGCCGAAGCATGTCTCGGGGCGCACCGACAGGCGGTCATTGCCGTGCAGCTCGGTCGCGTAGGCGAGCCAGCCGCGGTTGGGCTGGCCGATCGAGACGCTATGGGGCCAGGCGGGCGCGGGCACGTCATCGGCCGAAGTCTCGGGGCTCTCGGGCTCTTCGTCGTCGCCCGCCTGCCCATGCTCGTCGTCGGCGTCAGCGGCGTCATCATCGGCTTCGAGGGCCTCATCGGCGACCTCGGCGCGGGCCAGCTCGGCTTCAAAGGCCGCCCGCAGGTAGGGACCGGTCGGCCCGCGCACGGCCCGCCAGAGCGGGTTGATCCAGGCCTGTTCGGCTTCGAGGGCCGATGCGTCGATGAACGGCTCGGCCGCGGTCGCCGAGAGGGGCAGGGCCAGGGTCGCTGCGAGGGCGACCCCAAAGCCGCGGCGAAGCTGTTGAGCGATCGGGCGCATCACGTCCTCGTCTGGTGTGGCGAGCGGTTCAACGGGACCGAAACCAACTGGATACCAACATAACTCAAACGAGCGAACGGGCAGACACGATTCGCGCGGACACGAAGCGTCTCACAGAACACATGAACCTACAAGTAGTTATCCATCATCGCCTTGCAAATACGCCCGGCGACGGCCGGCGAGCGCTTTGAACTCGCCCGTCCGCGTGCCAAGCAACCGCCGCGGCCGCTGGGACATTTCCTCTACCGAGTCCCGCTGGCCAAACGCGCGGCGCATGAAGAGCAGGCCCACCACGGCCACAAAACGCGGCGCGAGGGGCCCGTCGAGCGCATCGATGAACGGGGTGAGCGCCAACAGCCCCCCCGTCGTCCAGAGCCGCAGCGTCAGGTAGCCCTGCAAATAGAGCCCCGCGCCGCGACGGAGGATGATGAGCCGCACCGCGCCCCAAATCAAGAGCAGGTCGGTGGGCGGCAGGGCGAACATCAGCGAATTTCGCTGAAAATCCGGCCAGTCGGTCGACAGGCCCACGCCGACCAGCGTGACGCTGATCACCCCTGACAGCAGCAGCCACACCGTCAGCAGCGCGCCACGGCGCCGCGCCGGCCAGTTGGGCGCCCGCCACGCGGCGAGGCCGCCAAATCGACGCAGAAAGTCCGGGCTGGGCGAAGGCAGGTGCACCTCGCCGAGTTGCAGGTTCCGCGCCGCTTCGATCGCCGCGTAGATGCGTCCGCGCTCGCCGCCCAGCGCCGCAGCGGTGAGCTGATCGCGCAGGGCCTCGGCCCGAGCCAGCGCCGCTTCCCCCTCAGCCACCTCGCGCATCGTCGCCGCCTCGGCCTCGGCGCCGCGCACCTCGCCGACGATGATGCGGTCGGGGCGCATGCGCAGGGCGTTTTTCAAGAGGTCGCCGATGCTCACCGCGCCGCGGCCCTCCAGGTTGGGCGGGCGGCTCTCCAGGCGCACGATATGCGGCTGTTGCAAGCGCAGCTCGGCGGCGTCTTCGAGCGTGATGATGCGCTCGTCCGCCGGAATGAACGCGCTGAGCGCGTTGAGCAACGTGGTCTTGCCGGCGCCGGTGCCGCCGCTGATGAGCAGATTGCACTTCGCGCGCACGGCGGCTTGCAGGTAATTGGCCATGTCGGGCGTGAGTGCGCCGCGGGCGACGAGGTCGGCGGCGGTCAGCGGGCGGGCGCCAAAGCGGCGAATCGAGAGCGTGGCCCCATCGAGCGCCAGCGGCGGGATGATGGCGTTGACCCGCGAGCCATCGGGCAGGCGGGCATCGACCATGGGCGAGGCCTCGTCGATGCGGCGGCCCACGCGGCCGACGATGCGGCTGATGGTGTTGATCAGGTGGGCGTCGTCGGCGAAGCGGGCGTCGACGGCTTCGAGCCGACCGGCGCGCTCGACGTAGATCGTGTCGGGCCCGTTGACCAGGATGTCGGTGATCTCGGGGTCGGCGAGCAACGCTTCGAGCGGACCCAGCCCGGCGATCTCGTCGACGAGCTGGCCAATGACCGCATCCCGCTCGGCGACCGTGAGATCAACGCCGTCGGCGGTCAGAATCTGCGAGACCGCGTCGCGCAGCTTGTCGCGCAGCCGGTCTCGGTCGAGCGCGGCCACCGCGCCGATGTCGAGCCGATCGATGACCCGCCGATGCAGCCGTCGGGCGAGCGCGTCGAGCGGGCGATCGCCGCGGCGCTCGGCGTCGCCGGCGCCCAGGCGGTCGAGGATGCGCATCGCCATCTTCAGCTCCGCAACAGGCGCCCGAGCAGGCCGGTGCGCGGCGCGCGGGGCATGCCGGCGACCTTGCGGGCCAGCGCGTCGAGGTCGCGCGCCGGCTGGGCGCGGGGTTTCAAGTCGCCCACCAGCTTGCCCTGATTGAGCGCCTGCTCGATGAGCGGAAAATCGTTGTGCACACGGGCGGTGACCGGCAGGCCGAGCGCGCGGCCGATGGCTTCGAGCGAGACCGGGGCGCGCTTGTGAAAGCGGTTGACCACCACCGTCAGCTTCTCGGTGGGGTAGCCCAGGCGGCGGAAGAGGCGCAGCGCCCGGCTGCCGGCGCGCACGGCGGGCACGTCTTGCGTGAGCACCAGCACGATCTGGTGGGCGAGGTCCATGGTGGCGACCGCGTGGTCGTTGAAGTCGCGCAGGCCGTCGACCAGGATTTGCGGGTGGGCCAGGGCCAGCGCGTCGAAGAAGCGCGGCAGGCGGCCGATCGTGATGGCGCCCAGCTCTTCGATGCGCGGCTGCGAGACCACGCGCAGGCCGGTCTCGTGGCGGTCGAGCGGGCTTTGCAGCGGGCCTTCGCCGAGGCGCTCGGCCTCTTCGACGAGCGAGGCCAGGCTGCGCTCGGGGCGCAGGTCGAGGAAGACCGGCACCGTGCCGAGCTGCAGATCCATGTCGACGAGCACGGTGGGCTGACCCATGCGGGCGAGCAGGCCGCCGACATTCACGGCCAGCGCGGTGGCGCCGACGCCGCCCTTGGCGCCGAAGAACACCGTCATGCGCGCCCGAGCGGGTGGGGTGCTCGGTGCCTGGCCGAGCGGGGTGGCGGCGGGCACCTCTTGGATGTCAGGATCGCTGATGCGCAGCGAAATCGTTCGCGCATCAAGGGGTTGCAGGCGCGGGCCGTGCTGCAGCGTGTCGCGCAGGTCGCGGATGCCGGCGCGGGCGCCCAGGTTGGGCACCAGATCGGCGGTGCGCACCGGCCGCGTGGGCGCCTGATCGCGGCCGACCGGCTGCGTATCGTCGCGGGCCTCGCGCGGCCCCGAGACGGCGGTGCGGTCGGCCTCGTCGTCGTCGAACGGCTTGGTCATCGCCAGAACCCCAGGCTGCCGGAGGGCGACCGCGCCGCCGGCGCACCCGGGGCGCGACGCGCCGGGGCGATCGGCGCGTCGGGCGCGTGCACGTTGAGCAGGAAGAGCTCGAGGTCGGTCGGGTCGGTGACGCGATCCTCGCCCGGCAGCGGCGGCAGCGCGCCATCGATCGGGTCGACGAGGCGCGCGGTGACCACCACCACCAACTCGGTCTCGCGGCGGTTATAGGCCTTGCTGCTGAACAAGAGCCCCAGGATGGGCACGTCGCCCAGGCCGGGCACCTTTTTGACCTGGTTCTCGATCTCATCGCTGAGCAGGCCGGCGATGGCAAAGCTCTGCCCGTCGCGCAGGCGCACCGTGGTGCTGCTCGCCCGACG
Source organism: Myxococcales bacterium (assembly GCA_020430675.1). The sequence goes on along the minus strand of JAGQJJ010000016.1, from coordinate 2,271 downwards.
CTTGAAACCCTGCGTCTGCACGCCGCCCGAGATGATGGTCACCGTAGGGTCGGGCGCGCTGACCGAGACCGCGGTCTCGAGCTGCATCGTCTCGTCGCCGAGCACGGTCGGCGTGAAGATCAGCTCGATGCCGAATGCCTTGAACTCGACCGTGCTGTTGCCGAGGCCGGTCGAGATCTCGAAGGGTAGCTCGCCGCCGGCCAGAAAGCGCGCCGGATGGCCGCTCATCGCCACCAGGGTGGGCTCGGCGAGCGTGCGGGCCAGATCGCGCTGGGCCAACAGGTTGAGCGTCGCGGCGAACGGAAATCGACCGCCGGACAGGCCGACAAAAAAGGCGCCGACCGAGTTGGGGCGCGCGGTGAACTGTTGCAGGGGCGAATTGGGTTCGGTGACCGGCGAGAGGCCGACCGCGGTGCCGCCGACCGCGGCGCCGAAGCGCCCGCCCGAGGTGCCGCCGACCGCGTCGACGCCCATCTCGCGCAATGAACGGCGGTTCACTTCGGCGAACTTCACCTCGAGCTGCACCTGCTGCCGGGCCTCGACGCGCAGCAGATTGATGACGTTCGGCGCGACGCCGAGCGCGGCGATGGCCGGGCTGCGCAGGGCGCCCATCGCGATCTCTTCCGCCTGGCTGACCACCGGCGCGGCGCTGACGGTGCCCGCGAGCACCAGGGCACCGCCGACGGCGCGGGCGGTGATGTGCTCGCCGGGCAGCAACGCCGCCAGCTCGCTCTGCACGGCGCGGGCGGGCAGGGCCACCTTGACCAGCCGCGTCTCCTGACGGCCATTGCCAAGCAGCAGCAGGTTGGTCTCGCCGACCTTGCGGCCGATGATCAGCAGGTCGGCGCCCGCCGGCTGCACGTCGGCGATGCTCGGGTCGGTCAGCGTCACCTTGCCCACCGCGCCGTCGAGCGAGACCAGCGTCGAGCCGCCCAGGGCGACTTCGACCACGTCGCGCTCGGCGGCCCGGGCGGGCGCGGCCAGCAGCAGCAGCCAGAACAGCGCGCGGCTCATCGATCGCCTCCGACGCGGATGGTCTTGGTGCCCGAAGCGTCGGCCGGCGGCGTGGGTCGGGGTCGGCGGCGGCGTCGCGGCGGCTCGGGCTCGGCGGTGGTGGCTTCGACCTGACGCTCCAACGCCCGTTGCCCGGCCAGCGCCGCCTCCACCTCGCTGGGGTCGGCCTCGCCGAGCAGCTCGGAGACGGTCAGCCCGAAGGTCGACACCGTGCGCGCATCGCCTGCGTTGCGCAGCATCAGGTCGACCTTGCCCTCGCGGCTGGCCAGCGCGAGCACCTCGGCCTCTTCGGGGTTGACCAGCAACGTCACCACCGAGCGCCGGTCGGCGCCGCCGCTGCGGCCTTCTTCGAGGCGGCGCGCCAGCTCGGCGGCGTCGGAGAGCCCGTCGACCGCCAGCACGCGCACGTTCTGCAGCACGACCTTGGTGGTGGCGTAGCGGTCGCCGGGCGCGCGCACGGTGGTCAGCACGTCGACCACCGCTTGCGGATACACCAGCCGCGCGTCGGCGATCCAGCGGTCGACGGGAATCGGAAACGCGCGCAGGTCGGGCGGCACCAGTGAGGCCATGCCGGTACCCGCGCCGGGCGACGCGAGGCGCGATTGCAGCACCGGCTCGCCGGCCAGCACCGTCTGCAGCGGCACGCGCGGGTCGGGGCCGAGCAGCGCGTCGATCGAAGCAAACGCGCCCTCGGGCACCGCGCTCGCCGGCCAGCGGATGACCTTCAGGTGGTCTTCGTTGATGCGCTCGGCGGCGGCGATGGTGCGGCGGGCGACCACCACCGGCTCGGTCGGCTCGCCGGCGTACTGGCCGCCGCTCATCAGCCGCGCCAGCAGCAGGGCGGTCAGGCCGGTCAGGGCCAGGGCCAGCAGCGTGAAGCCGAGGGCGCCGAAGCGGGCGGCGCGCCCGGGGCGGGCGGTCATCGGAGCGGGCTCCCGGTCATGGGGTGGGCATCGGCATCGCGGCCTCGGCGTGCAGCGCCAGGGTCGGGTCGGCGTATTGGCGCACGAGGCCGGCAAAGCCGCTCTGGTAATTGCACTCGATGCCCACGCGCAGCACATCGATTTCGCCGACGCGCTCGCGGGCCTGGGTGATGAGCGGCGCCGGCACGCAGCGGTCGGCGGCCAGGCCCAGCGCGACGAGCACTTGCGGGCGCGTGCAGGCCAGCGCGTCGGGCCCGGCGAGGGCGCAGACGCGAGCGGCGCGGGACACGGCGGCGGCGAGGCGGTGGCGCACGACCATGGCGTCGCCGAAGTG
>JAGQJJ010000168.1 GCA_020430675.1 Myxococcales bacterium | reverse complement strand
GGCGCCATTCGAAGGGCCCCCACCCCAGCGATTGCCTCCCTTCGAGCCGCCGCCCGGCGCGCGCTCCGGCTCGCTGACGGTGCTTAGCGCCTCCGCAGACCGACAGACAGCACAGGAGTGCCGGCCGGCGGACGGTCAGGGACAGAGTCACGGGGTCTTCACTCGCTGCCTGCTTGAACTCCTCGACCGGGAGGGTGACCGGCCGACCTGGCGCGAGACGCATGATCGGCTTCTGCCGGCCGTGCGCGCGGTCAACCCGCGACAAACGCCACAACTCGAGGGCGACGGTGTCGATCGGGTCGTCTTTGGCAAAGAGGAGCGGCCTTTGGTGGGTCACTGTCGGCTGAGCCGTACAGCTGACGGTCTGCGCCTTGAAGCCGGCGCGCTGCATGGACTCGCGCCTGGGCGCATTCTGGAGGTCGTGCCTCTGGGCGCGGCGCACGCCAGCGGGCGGGTGAAAGTGGTGAACGCACAACCCTGCCTCAGCACGGCCGAGATCGTCGACGGCCGGGTGCCATGCCCGGCCCGCGCCAGACTGCCGACGCAGGACGCCCCCTTCGACGTGCGGCTGCATGTGCCGGCGAACCTCCAGGCTCTGATGGCGCCGCATTTTGCCAGTTGTGCTCATGTGACGCTGGTCGAGGCCGAGGACGCCGACGTGGTGCTCGCGGGTTCGACGACCGCCTTGAGCCTCACCAGCCCGCTGATCGCGCCGCAGCCGACGTTTGCGGCCGACGCGGCGCCTTCGGTTCTGCGCCGCTGGTCCGCCTGGTTTGGCCTGCATCGGCTGAAGGGAGGCCGCCTCGACGTCGACGTGCGCCTCAGCCGCAGGGACGAGACGCGGCCCAGAGACGACGATCGGCCGGTGGTGCTCTCCGAAGGCGAGATCTTCATCGTCAAGGCCACCAATCGAAGCCCCATGTCCGCCCACATCGAGATCCTGGAGCTGGCCGACGACGGCCGCATCTCAGTCCGCGACTGGGCCGGCAGCACCGCCCCGGGGTGGAAGGCACGCGCCGATCAACCGGTCGCGCCGGGGCGTACGGTCTTCCTGGCCGGCCGAGCGAAGCTGCCGGCGGGTCGTTCGCGAGACCGTTGCGTCTTCGTGGCCATCGCGACCCTGACCCCCACCCGCTTCCACGGGCTGGTTGCGGAATCGGTCCGCGACGGCCCCAGCGCGGGCCCGGACCTGCTCGACCGCATGCTCCGGCCCCGGCCCTCGGCCGGCCGCCCCCCTGAAGCGACGGCGTACCGCTGGGGAGTGGGACATGCCGTCTACGAGACCGAAAGGGCTGCGCCATGAGCGACGCCGACCGGGATCCGGTCGACGGCTGGCTGCGCTCGGCGCTCGCGCCGCGCGACGAGGCGCTCGGCGACGACGTCGTCGAGCCCCCGCCGATCGACGATGGCCTCTTGGGCGCGCTGCGGCGCGGAGAGCTCCCGACGGCTGATGTCGAAGCGCTCGAAGAGCGGCTGGCCAATGAGCGGGAGACACGGCTCCTTGCGGCAGCCCATGTCCAGGCCGCCGCCGCACCGCCCCCCCTGTGGGCTTCGATCGCGTTGCCGCGCCGCCGACGGTTCGCGGCGTGGCAGGTCGTGCTCGCGGCGATGGTGCTGCTCGGGGTCGGCGTCGGACTATGGCAGACACGGCGCCCGCTGACAGTGCCAGCCTATGTGTTGACCGCGGTCGAAGGGCAGGTCCGGACGGTGCGCGCCGACCCGGACGGCCAAGAGACCGGGCCGCCGGTCTTCACCCCCGAGAGCCGCATCCTCTTGAGCTTCGCGCCCCCCTCTGACGTAGCCGAGGCACCTCCGGTCGCGCTCTTCGTTGCCGACCAGAAGGGCACCCTCACTCGGGTTCCGGCCCGCATTGAACAGTCCGAAGGGGGCGGATTGACGTTCGAGATCGCGGCCGAGAGCGCCCTCGGTCGACGCTTCGGCGACCATCGTCTGCTCGTCGCGATCGGCCCGTCGGGTGGCGCCGAAGGACACACACCGAGTGACGCCCAGGGCCTCTACCCGTCCACGCGCTGGATTGCCGTCGACATCCGGTATGTCGCGGCCAGCGATGGGGGAAGCGGACCATGATGGCGTGTTGTCTGGCTCTGGGGCTCATCTTCGCCGCGGCGGCAGCGCTGAGTGAGACCCGGCTGATCGAGCGAGCGCTGGGCGGCGACCGGGCGGCCGGTCTGCGGCTGATGGAGAGATTGATTCCGGTCATCCGGGCCCGCTGCATGACCTATCTGCACCAACGCGTGGCCGGCCTGGTGGGTGGGGCCGACGCCGACGATCTCGCCCAGGAGATCTGGCTGACGCTGTTCAAGGACGACGGCCGCATCCTGCGCGCATACGATCCTCGACGAGGCAGCTCTATCGAGGGGTATGTGGGCCTGGTCGCCCGCCGCGAGATCTGGCGCCTCAAGCGCGCGGCCGAGCGCGTCCGCCGCGGCGGCGATCAACGGACGCTGCCCATCGACGACGCCCGCGACGCCTCGACCGGCGTCGACCCCGAGCAGCACCTGAGCAGCAGGGAGGTGATGGCCGGCCTCGAGGCCCACCTGGTCGAGACTCTGCCGCCGCGCGGACAGGTCATCATGCGGGCGCTCTATACCGACGGGCTCGACGTCGGCGTCGTCGCATCGATGCTCGGAGTCTCGCGGCAGGTGGTCTACAACTGGCAGCATCGGATCAAACTCACAGCGACCGCCTTCTTGAGTGAGGCGGGAGTTCTGGGCTGAACGATGAGGTGGCTCTGGGTCGCAAGCGCGCTGATCGGCCTGACCGATCTCGGCTGCCAACCGCCCCCGCCCGAGCTGGAGGCTGAACTGCTCGGGTGGCGGCTGGTCGAGCGGATGGCGGACAGCACCGAACGGCAAGTCTTCGACGTCGACCGGCTTCCTGTCGTGCGCACCGCCAGCGATGCCGGGACGCTGACCCTGGCCCTGAATGGCCAGGTCTTGCGGACGACGGCGACCACCCGCGGCGGCTACCGCCTCTATCGAGTTGATCATCGCCGCGAGTGGCCCATGGGGGTCGCCGTCTTGACCGCCGAGGCGCCCGGCAGGTCACCCATGGCCTGGACGGTGCGCCTGGACACGCCGCCCGAGGCGCTGCCCCAAATCGCGCCTGCGGTGGGCCATCGACTGGCGGGGCGGCCTGACGAAGCCCTCAAGCACCTCGACAGCCTGAGTGAAGCCAGCCGATGGCCGGCGCGCCTTTGGGTCGGCGTCGAGCGCGCCCGGGCCCTGGCGCAATCGGGTCGGACCGATGCCGCGATCGACGCCTGGGTTCGCGCGGCCGAGGAGGCCGCGGGCGTGCCCACCGAGGTCGCTCGTCGCCTGCGTGCTGCGGCGTGGTTGGCCAACGACAGCCGCCGCATCGTTCGCGCCGCCGAGCTTCTCGACCGGGCCCGCGCCGTCACGCCCGACGACCCGACGAGCCAGGCACTGCAGATCTACCTCGACGGGGTCTTCGCCAACCGCCTGCGCGATCTGGCGGCCGCCGGTCGGCACTTCGAAGATGCCCAGACACGCTTCTCGGCCCTGGGCCTCGACCGCCAGGCCGACCAAGCGAGCGAAGCCTTGGCGATCAATGCAGCGCTCGTCGGGGATCTCGAACACGCCTTGGCTCTCTATGCGGAGCTCAGCACGCGCGTTGCGGTCGACGACACCGCGGCGCGCCAGCGGCTCGCGCTTCACCACGGGCTCGCGCTGGCGGCGGCGATGGAGGCGGGCCGCGTGGCGTCCGACCGCGCGCCCCTGGAGGCCCTGTTCGAAACGGCGCGCGCGCTGGCCGCAGCTGAGGGTCGCCCTGACGATCTGGCCAATGTGGAGACCCATCGGGCCGACATCGCGCTGATGTTCGGTGACCTCGATGCGGCCGAGGAGCGCCTCGGCGTCGCTCGGGGTCTCATCGACGATCAACCGGGCCTGGCGAGCACATGGGTCGACCTGCTTGAGGCCCAGGTGATGCAGCGCCGCACGTCGCCCGGCGCGGCCGCCGCTTTTGAGACCGTCGAGGCGCTCGCCGAGCTGAGGGGAGAGGACGAGGTCCGCTGGATGGCTCGCCTGGGTCGGGCGAGAGCCGACCGCGACGCGGGTCGAGTCCAGTCCGCCCTCAACCACTACGCCGACGCGAGGGCCATCGTCGCCGAGGTCGGTCGGCGCGCCGCGCTGCGCCAGGGTCGAGTCGGGTTCCACGCCCGCCGCAGCGCGCCCGCCCACGAGGCCGTCGAGCTGCTGGTGGAGCAGGGGCGGACCGCGGAGGCCTTCGCGCTCGCCGACAGCGAACGGGCGCGCTTGCTGCGTGACGCCCGCCGCGCGCTGCGGATCGCCCGCCTTGACCCGGCCTCCCGCGCCGTTTGGACCGGCCACATGCAAGCCATCGAACAGGCCACCGCGGCTCGTCCGCGCCTGCTGGCGCGCGAGAAGACCATCCCTCTCGACCAACGCGCAGCGTGGCGCAAGGCGATCGCCGCGGTCGATCGCAAGCGCTTTGCGGCCTACGACGCCGCACTGGCCCACATCGAAGCCGCGATGCCCGACACCGCCGCGCCAGCGGTCGACGTGGCGGCCGCCCGCGACCGGCTTCCCGAGGGCGCCGCGCTGCTGACCTTCGGCCCCAGCCGCTCGGGGTGGCGCGCCTTCTGGCTCGATTCCCGCCGGCTTGAGACGATGAGCGCGGGCGACGACCCGTTTTGGCCCTGGCGCAGCCGCATCCGTGATGTGACTCGCCTGTTCATCGTGCCGGGCGGCCACCCCCGCGTGTTGGCGGCGGCCGTCGAAGGGCCTGAGCCGCTGGCGGCCGATGTGCCCGTCGCGTGGCTGCCCTACGCAGGCGCGCTGTCGACGGGCCCGCTGCCGGACGGGGCGGCACTGGTCGTCGCCGATACGCGGATGGATCTGCCGCACGCACGAGCCGAAGGGGCGTCGGTGGCCCGCCGCTGGCCAGACACCCTGCTTCTGATGGGTGACAGCGCCCGCCGATCCGCCGTCCTCGACGCGCTGCCGTCGGCGCGTGTGCTGCACTTCGCCGGCCACGGCGTCCTCCGCCCAGGCCAGCCCTGGGCGGCGCACCTCGCCCTCGCCGGCCGAGACCGGCTCGACCTGCTCGACGTGCTCGGCCGGCCGCTGCGGGCTTCGGTCGTCGTGCTCAGCGGGTGTGAGACCGGCACCGACGGCCCTCTGCTCGACGATCGAGTCTTGGGTCTGCCCGAGGCCTTCCTGGCCGCGGGGGTACGGGGCGTCGTCGCAACCGATCGCCCGATCAGTGATGTGGCCGCCCGGCGCTTCGCCGAGGCCTTCTACTCCGCCAGCGGTGATCGGGATCCGGTCGCCGCGGCCCACACCGCCGCGCTGCGCCTTCGCGCCGAGGGCATCGCCGATTGGTCGGCGTTCCGGGTGATCGGCGGCTGGTGATCCGATGAGCTGAGGAGGACGACCCCATGAACACTTCCGCCGCGCTCGCCCGAAAGGGGGGCTTCGAACTCACCGCTGACATGCTCGACGCCTTTGTCGGTGTCGTCCGCTGCGTCACACGCGCGCCGCTGGCGCCCGACGAGCACGCTGAGCTGCGCGCTCAGCTCGTCGCTCAGTTCGACGCCTCCCCGCTGCCGACGCTGGTGCAGGTTCTCAAGCTGGGACAACTCCTCAACCTCGCCGCCTCGAGCGCCGATCCCCTCGCCGCGAGCCAGACGCGCGACAGCCTGCATGCGCTGCTCTACCTGCAGTACCGCGGCTCGGACACCGCGTGCATCCGCATCATCGACCGCCATGTCGAGGTGGTGTGCTTCGACGCCGCCGCTGGGACCGTGCTGACCCGAGGCGACGTGCATGGCCTGATGGGCCTGGCCGGGCATTGGGGCGCGGCGCGCGGCGCAGCGCTCGCCCGGACCGCCGAGCGGGACGCGGCCTTCTTCCGACGGGTCACGACTGCGTTCACCGTGGGCAGCCCCGTCGAGCAGCGCTTCCTGGCCAGCGCTGAGCTGCTCGACGCCCACTGGTCGGCGCTGGCCGACAACGCCCGGGGAGAGGCCCTGGCCATGCTCGGCGGCACGCTCAGAACGGCCATCGAACAAGTGTATGCCGAACGGCCCAATGATCCGGAGCCGTCCACCGCGTTGCTCCTCAAGGCCAAGAAGGCGTCGCTGGAGCAGATGCAGCACACGTCGCAGATGATGGCCTTCAGCCAGGAAATGCACCGCTCGTGGATGTCGAGCTTCTTCCCCACCTGAATCCGCGGAGGCACGCCTCATGACCGACTTGACATTGGAGAAGACCGAAGGGCTCGGCGCTGTGCTCGACGTGCTCGAACAGTTCGTGCCGCTGCTCGCGCTGGGTCCGGGGTTCACCGAGGCCTTCGTCGGCGACCTCGCGGGGCGGCTCGAAGCGATCGAGGCGGCGCCGGGTCCAGCCCCGCAAGGCTTCGCCGAGATCTGCGACCGGGCGGCGAGCACGGTCGAGCGCCTGGGCCACGCGGTCCCTGCCCAGCGGATCCGGGCGCTGGGCGCGATCGCCCGCCGTGAGGTCGCCGAGGCCGGTCGTCCCGCCGAGGCGCCGACCGCGCCGCTTGAGGACGACATCGGGTGGATCGACGCCGTCGCCAACGCCCGCGGTGCCGTCGCATCGTTGGCGCAATGGCAGGGCTTCGACACCTCGGCAGCTCGCCGGGAGCGGGCCGAGCTGGCGGTGCAGTGCCTCGCGGATACCGCCCAGGCGCTGCGAGACAACCCGCAACCCGCGAGGACCGTGGGCCTGGCGAATCTGGTGCTCGACGTGCTGCGGCTGGCCCAGGCAAACACTTGCCCCGACCTCGTCCCGCGGATCGCGCACACCGTCCGCGACTTCGTCCCGCCGGATGAAGACCCGCCCGCGCGACTGGAGCGGGCCCGACGGCTGCTCGACGGCGGTGAAACCGACCAGGCCACAAGGCTGCTGCTCTGGGATCTCGCCGCCTCCCTGTCGACCCCCCAGGGCCGGGCCCTGCTCGCGCGGGCGACGGGCGGGTCTGAGGACACGAGGGCCGCGGGCGTCCGAATCTGGCAAGCGCACGCTGCCAACGCGGCCGGTGACTTTGAAGCCATGGGGCGGGCCCTGACCGATGCGATCCGGCTGCTCGACGATGCGCCTCCGGGCCCGCGACGCACCGAGTTGATGCGCGTCGCCCACAACATCGACCGCTGGGTGCTCGCTCGCCGAGCCCAGGCCTCCGGCGGATCCGGGCCACAGTTCTCGTGGGCCGTGGCCTGCCATGACCGACAGCGGGGGGCCTCGTGGCTGGCGCGCCTCAACCGCGGACAGGCCGCGCTGGCGGCCGCAAAGGCCGCCTTGGCGCTGGGGCATCACGACACCGGCGTGCGCTGGGCCGAGCGCGCGCGCTCAGCGGTCGACGGCCTGGTGCCGGCCAGGCAGGAGGCAGGCTACCGTGGCGCCTTCTTGCGTGCCTGCGTCGACACCCGATTCGAGGCCGACCTCACCCGCGGGCAGGCGCTGCTCGACATGGGGCAGGTGGCGCAGGCGCGTGCGCTCGCGCAGGGCCTCCTGACGGACGTCGGCCAGCTCCCCTCGACCGACCCCGCGATGAGACTGCAGGCCACGCGGATGTTCCTGGCCAACTGTCGGGCCG
>JAGQJJ010000167.1 GCA_020430675.1 Myxococcales bacterium | reverse complement strand
CATGTAGTCGGGGTTGTCCCGGGTGCAGCCGATCACCAGCCCCCCGGCGAGCAGCCCCCATCCCAGCGCGCGCCAGCGACCCATGTGCGTCCCCGCCTTCGGCCGCCGAACGACCGGTGATGCCGTGCGACTTCATTATTCGGTAGTCACTGGAGCGGATCCAGAAACCGCCCCTCCGACGCGGTGCGCCATCTGCTTGCGTCGCGCCGTCGATTCGGCGACGGTGGCCCTCGACTCGACCGCCCGTTCTGCCTCGAACCCGCGGGCCGCGCGCCCGCCCGGACATCGCCGAGACGCCGATGAGCAACCCCCCGCTGACCCGCCTCACCGACGACGAGATCATCTTCCGCGACGCCGTCCTGAGCTTCGCCCGCGATCGGGTCGCCCCCCGGGTGCACGCGATGGACGCGGCCGGCAAGATCGACCTCGACCTCATCAAGCCGCTCTTCGAGATGGGGCTGATGGGGGTCGAGGTGCCCGAGAAGTTCGGGGGCTCGGAGTCGAGCTTCTTCACGGCGATCCTCGCCGTCGAGGCGCTCGCGACGGTCGATCCGAGCGTATCGGTCTTCGTCGACGTGCAGAACACCCTGGTGAACAACGCCATCCTGCGCTGGGGCAACGACGACCAGAAGGCGCGCTACCTCTCCAAGCTGTCGAGCGAGTGGGTCGGGGCCTACGCCCTCAGCGAGCCGGGGTCGGGCAGCGACGCGTTCGCGCTCAAGACCCGGGCCGAGAAGCGCGGCGACGACTACGTGCTCAACGGCACCAAGCTGTGGATCACCAACGGCGCCGAGGCCTCGGCCTATGTGCTGATGGCCAACCTCAACCCCGACGCGGGCTACAAGGGCATCACCGCCTTCCTCGTCGAGCGCGACTTCCCCGGCTTCTCGGTCGGCAAGAAAGAAGACAAGCTCGGCATCCGCGCCTCGAGCACCTGCGAGCTGGTGCTTCAGGACTGCATCGTGCCCGCCGAGAACGTGCTCGGCGAAGAAGGCGTCGGCTACAAGATCGCCATCGAGACGCTCAACGAAGGCCGCATCGGCATTGGCGCGCAGATGATCGGGCTCGCCCAAGGCGCCTTCGACTACGCCATGGGCTACATGATCGAGCGCCAGCAGTTCGGCCAGCCCATCGCCGACTTCCAGGGCATGCAGTTCCAGTACGCCCAGGTGGCCACCGAGATCGAAGCCGCGCGGCTCATGGTCTACAACGCCGCCCGCCTCAAGGACGCCGGCCAGCCCTTTGTCAAGGAGGCGGCGATGGCCAAGCTGTTCAGCAGCCAGGTCGCCGAGCGCACCGCCAGCATGTGCGTCGAGTTCCTCGGCGGGGTGGGCTTCACCAAGGAGTACCCCGTCGAAAAGTTCTTCCGCGACGCCAAGATCGGGAAGATCTACGAGGGCACGAGCAACATGCAGCTCGGCACCATCGCCAAGATTCTGCGCAAGGCCTACACCCGCCGCGGCTGAGTTCGCGCCCGGCGCCGGCGCAGTTATCTGCTGTTGCCTCGCGTCATCGCCCTACCGCGGTCGCCCACCTAACGTGGTCTTCGTCAACGCCAACCGCTTGCACGGAGAACACAATGAAGACCATTCGCACCCTGACCGCCCTCGCCTTCGCCCTGCCCACCTTCGCCCAGGCCGCCAACGTCTGCGTCACGCTCGACGACGGCCTCGAAGCCACCAACGAGCTGCGCGGCGCGGTCATCCTGGTCAGCAGCGCCTTCGAGGAGCAGGGCCAGAGCGTCGTCGACGCGCCCTGCGAGCGCCAGTACAAGCTGGCCCAGATCACCACCGGCGACGTCGTCACCGTCACCCTGCGCGGCCCGAGCCGCACCCGCACCGCCCGCGCCGCCAGCGCCAACGAGCTGCCCAAGGTCTACGACCAGCTCGTCAAGGCCCAGCTCACCGGCGCGAAGGTCGTCTCGGGCTCGGCCGCCGTCGGTCGCCACAACGTCACCGAAGAGCAGGCCGACCCGCTGCGCGTGCAGGCCGACTCGCTCTACTACCTGCACCTCGGCCCCGGCGGCAGTCTCGGCCTCGACCAGCCGCTGATGAACATCGGCGCCGGCTACCGCTACGAGCTGGACCAGTTCGGCGTGCAGGCCGGGGCCGACCTGACCTTCTCGCCCTCCGACGACGAGACCGCCCAGGGCCTGATCGGCAGCATCGGCATCGCCGGCCTGTACTTCCTCAGCCCCGAGGCCGACGGCAGCGCCTACCTCGGCGCCGGCCTCGACTTCAGCGGCATCGCCATCGGCAATCACGACGGCCTCTACCACGAGAACGGCCTGCAGGGCCGCGCCATCGGCGGCTACTCGTTCCTGCGGTCGAGCACCCTGCGCATGTTCGCCCAGGCCGATTTGGTCTTGCCCTTCTACACCGTCAAGCTCGACCGCGACGAGCCGGCCCAGGGCGGCCAGCTGCCCGCCGCCGACGCGCCCGACTCGCTCTACGCCGCGCAGCTCCTCGTGAACGTCGGCATCGGCTTCTGAGCGTACTGGCCAGTTGGGGCCGTTGCACCCCGCCACCAACCCGCCGATGATGGGCGCCCGCTCAGAGCCCGGAGACCCACGGTGCGCCCATCCTTCGAGACCATCGCCTGGCGCGGCGACGCCCTCACCCTGCTCGACCAGCGCCGGCTGCCCACCGAAGAGACCTACCTGACCTTCGCCGACTGGCCGGCCGCCGCCGATGCCATCCGCGCGATGGTCGTGCGCGGCGCCCCGGCCATCGGCATCACCGCCGCCTACGCCATGGTGCTCGCCGCCCGCGCCGACGCCGCGCCCGCCGCGCTGCAGGCCGCGCTCGACGGCCTCGCCGCCACCCGGCCGACCGCGGTCAACCTGTTCTGGGCCCTCGACCGCATGCGCCGTCGCCTCGAAGCCGCGCCCGACGACCCCGTCGCCGCGCTCGAAGCCGAGGCCAAGGCCATCCACGAGGAAGACCGCCAGATGTGCGCCGCCATGGGCACACACGGCGCCGCGCTGCTGCCGGTAGGCGCGCGCGTGCTCACCCACTGCAATACCGGCGCGCTCGCCACCGGCGGCGATGGCACCGCCGCCGCCGTCATCCGCGCCGCGTGGCGCGACGGAAAGCTCAAGCAGGTCTACGCCGACGAGACGCGCCCCTTCCTGCAGGGCGCTCGCCTCACCGCCTGGGAGCTGCACCGCGACGGCGTGCCGGTCACCGTCATCACCGACAACATGGCCGCCTGGCTCATGGCGCAGGGCGAGGTCGACGCGGTCATCGTCGGCGCCGACCGCGTCGCCGCCAACGGCGACAGCGCCAACAAGATCGGCACCTACGGCCTCGCGGTGCTCGCCCGGGCACACGGCGTGCCCGTCTACTTCGTGATGCCCACCAGCACCATCGACCTCGCCACCGCCGACGGCGCCGCCATCCCCATCGAGCGCCGCCCCGATCGCGAGGTCACCCATGTCGGCGACACCCGCCTCGTGCCCGTCGGCGTGCCGGTGCACAACCCGGCCTTCGACGTCACGCCCGCCGAGTGGATCACCGCGATCATCACCGAATACGGCCCGATCCACCCGCCGTTTGCCCCCGGATTGCGAGCCCACGTCGAGCGCGCAGCGGCCTCTGGCGCGGCCCCGACGCGCCTTGCGCGTTGACCGCCCCGATCGGGTTGACATCCAACCAAACTCGACCTAACCTTCGCGCCCCGTTGACGCCTTTGGTGGGCAGCAGTGTGCCGACCGGGGCATGAGCGCGACGGCTCCCCTCTTCCGGGGGCGTCGTCCCCGGCGTTTGGACGTTCCATGTACGCGATCATCAAGACCGGCGGAAAGCAGTACCGCGTCAGCCCGGGCCAGACCCTTCGGGTCGAAAAGCTCGAAGGCGAACCCGGCGAGGGCGTGCGGCTCGATCAGGTGCTGCTGCTCGGCGGCGAAGGCGAGACCCGCATCGGGCGGCCCATGCTCGACGGCGCTGCCGTCGACGCGGAGATCGTCTCGCAGGGCAAGGCCAAGAAGATCATCATCTTCAAGAAGCGGCGGCGGAAGGGCTACCACAAGAAGCAGGGCCACCGTCAGCGGTATACCGAGCTTCGGATCACCGGCATCAGCGCCTGAGACCGGTCGGCGACCGACCGCGAGGAGAGTTCAGATGGCCCACAAGAAAGGCCAGGGCAGCACCCGCAACGGCCGCGACTCCAACGCCAAGCGGCGGGGCGTCAAGCGGTTTGACGGGCAGTACGTGCGCGCCGGCAACATCCTGGTGCGCCAGTGCGGCACCCGCATCCACGCCGGCGAAAACGTCGGCCTGGGGCGCGACTACACCCTGTTTGCCCTCTCGGACGGCTTCGTGAAGTTCGAGACCACCAAGGGCGGGCGCAAGCGGGTCGCGATCTACGCCGAGCGGTTGGCCGTCCAGGCCTGATTCGCTCGGCCCTTCCGGGGGCCCGCCATCAAATTCATCGACGAAGCGCAGATCTTCGTGCGGTCCGGCGCCGGTGGCCCGGGCGCCGTGAGCTTTCGTCGTGAAAAATACGTGCCGCGTGGCGGCCCCGACGGCGGCAACGGCGGTCGGGGCGGCGACGTATTGCTCGTCGCCGACGCCAACCTGGCGACGCTGCTCGACCTGCGCTATCGGCCCCGCTACATCGCCGACAACGGCCGCCCCGGCGCCTCAAAAGACATGACCGGCGCCGACGCCGAACCCGTGCGCATCCGCGTGCCGGTCGGCACCCAGGCCTTCGACGCCGAGACCGACGCGCTGCTCGTCGACCTCACCGAGCCCGACCAGACCTTCGTGCTCGCCGAAGGCGGCCTGGGCGGCCGCGGCAACGCCTGCTTCGCCACCGCCTCGCGCCGCACCCCTGAGTATGCCCAACCCGGGCGCGAAGGCGAAGAGCGCGAGGTCCGCCTTGAGCTCAAGCTCATCGCCGATGTGGGCCTCGTCGGCTTCCCCAACGCCGGCAAATCGACGCTCATCTCGCGCATCAGCCGCGCTCGGCCCAAGATCGCCGACTACCCCTTCACCACGCTGGTCCCGAACCTGGGCGTGGTCTCGGTCGACGTCGATCGCAGCTACGTGATGGCCGACATGCCCGGCCTGATCGAAGGCGCCGCCGACGGCGCCGGCCTGGGCCACCGCTTCCTGCGCCATATCGAGCGCACCGCGCTGTTTGTCTTCCTCGTCACGCAGGACCTGGCGCCCGACCGCGACCCGATCGCCGACTACGAGACGCTGCGCGAAGAACTGGCGCAATACGACGCCGATCTGCTCGACCGCCCGGCGATCGTCGCGCTCTCGCAATGCGACCGCCCCGAAGTGCACGAACAGCTCGACGCCCTGCGCGCCGCCGTGCCCGACGACACTCCGGTCGTTGCCATCTCGGCGGTCACCGGCCTGGGCCTCGACGCCCTGCGCAAGCTGGTCGCCGACGCGCTCACCCGCGCCGGCCGCTGGGGCGAAGTCGACGTCGACGATTTCTAACCGCACGATAACAAAGCAAAATCCCAAAAAACCGCCCAACGGGTGAGGTTGACACTTCCTCCCCCTCTGTGCTACTGCCAGAGCGACCCTCGACGTGCACGACCGTGCCGCGGAGCCACTTGATGCGTTTGACGAGCTGCTGGCCGCTCCTGCTCTTTGCGGCGGCTGCCAGCGCCCAGCCCGCTCCCGCAGAAACGCCCGCAGCGACGCCCGCAGCGGCGCCCGCTCCAGTGCCCACCGCCGCGCCGGCCGACGGCACCGCGATCGAGGTCGAATCCGCCCCGCCGCCCGCCGCGCCCGCGCTGCCCAACTCCGGCGACGAAGCCTACCGCCTCAAGATCGACGAGCTTGAAGGCCGGGTGAACGAGCTGAAGGAAGACATCTTCCGCACCAAGACCCGGCTCGCCATCCTCAAAGAATCGGTGCTGTCGAGCGCCATCGCCGGCGCCGAGGCCCACGTCGAACACCGCAACGAGATGGGCTCGAGCTTCACGCTTGAGAAGGTCACCTACAGCCTCGACGGCACGCCCATCTTCAGCAAGGTCGACCAGGACGGCGACCTCGACGGCCGCGAGTCGCTCGAGATCTTCAACGGCCCCATCGTGCCCGGCAACCACACCGTCTCGGTGGTCATGGTCTACCGCGGCAACGGCTTCGGCATCTTCTCGTACCTGCGCGGCTACGTCTTCACCCTGCGCTCCTCGCACACCTTCCACGCCGACGAAGGCAAGCGCATCGAGGTGAAGGTCATCGGCTACGAGAAGGGCGGCGTCACCACCGACCTCAAAGACCGCCCTGACGTGCGCTTCGAAGACCAGCTCGACGACGCGGCGAGCGCGGCCGAGCGAGCGGATCGCGACGGCTGATCGATGCGGTCGAACACAACCGCCCGCCTGCTCCTGCTCACCGCGCTGATCGTCGCCGCGGCCGCCCACGCCCAGCCCGCGGTCGATGAAGCCGCGGTCCAGGCCGAGCTTGACGCGCTGACGACCGACGTCGAAGCCCTCGAACCCACGTATCTGGCCGCCGCCGCCCTCGAACGCCGCTACCAGTTCACCGCGCGCCTCAGCGACGGCCAGCTCTTTTTCCTCACCGGCGACTATGACCGCGCCGCGATGGTGCTGCTCGATCTGGTGACCAACCCGAGCAGCCAGACGCACCCGGCCTATCGCGACGCGCTCTACTACCTGGCCGAATCGCTCTATCTGACGCGCAATTACAAGGCCTCGGCCGGCTGGTTCGACCACGTCGCCGAGCGCGGCGACCCCGCCCAGCGCCAGCACGCCGTCGCGCGCCAGCTTGAGATCGCCCTGCGTCTGGGCGACGGCCCCGCCGCCGAGCGCGCCCTCAAGCGCGCCCGCGTCCTGCTCGACAGCACCGCCGACTCAACCCTGCGCTACGCGGTCGGCAAGTACCATTTCCGCACCGGCGATCTGGCCGGCGCCGCCGAGCACTTCGCCCTGATTCCGCCCGGCAGCCCCGACTACAGCCGCGCCCGCTACTTCCTCGGCGTGATCGAGACCGCCGGCCGCCACTTCGACGCCGCCCTGGCCCATTTCGACGCGGTCATCGCCTCCCCCGCGGTCAACGGCGAGGCCGACCCGACGCGCCTCGCCCGCGTCCGCGACGAAGCCCTGCTGGCCCGCGCCCGCATCTTCTACGAGCAGGGCCGCCTCGGCGACGCCATCGGCGCCTACAACCAGGTGCCGCGCGACTCCTCGCTCTTCGAGCAGGCCATGTCCGAGAGCGTCTGGATCTCGATCAAAGAGGGCGCCTACGACAAAGCCCTGCGCAAGCTTGAGATTCTGCTCATCAGCCAGCCCGACATTCGCAAAGGCCACGAGGCGCGGCTGCTGCGCGGCAAGCTCCTGATGATGCTCGGCCGCCACGGCGAGGCGATCGAAGCCTTCGAAGAGGTGCGCCGCGAGTTTGAACCCATGCAGCAGGACATGCGCGACGTCACCCGCGCCCACGCCGACCTCGAAGCCCACTTCAACGAGGTCATCGGCGCCAATATCGAGGAGTTCGACCTCGACTCGTTCCTGCCCGAAGAAGCCGCCGAGTTCGCCGGCCCCGACGCCGAAGCCGATCGAGCGCTCCAGCTCGTCGGCGACCTCGCCGCCGAACAGCGCGACGTGGAAGACGCCCGCCGCACCCTCGACCGCCTCGACGTCGCGCTCG
>JAGQJJ010000166.1 GCA_020430675.1 Myxococcales bacterium | reverse complement strand
TGTCGTGTCAGGTCGGGATCGCCAACGACATTCAGGTTATCGCGGATCAATCGCCGCCCCTTGTCGAGCCCGCGGATCGACGTATCCACCTTCTCCGCGTGCCCATGGCCGCCGACTGGTCGACCCGTGGCGATCTCGTCGAATAGAGCCGCCTCGCTGGTCCCATCCCCAATTGCGGCAGACGGGCGACCGGCCCGCGATGTGCTGTCGAGAATGTTCTGGATGTTCTTTGCGCTGGCATCAACGCGCTGGCGTGCCAGTTGACGGAGGTCGCTGAGCTCCTGCGCGACCAGATTCGGGTCGCGTCGGCGGTTGATGAAGAAGGTATCGGCCGCCGCATAGTCGGGGGGCTGGCTGCGCCAAAAGGCTCTCGTCATCTGCTCCAGGCGGTCTGCTGGATGCAGAAGGCGCGTTTGCTCCAGCCCTTCGAGCGCTGCCGGCGACAAATGAGCGCGCAGCAGCGTGATGCGCGCGTCGAGGTCGGGGAGAGCGCGGACCGCCGTCGAGACTGCGTGCGGTGCGACGTGGGCAGTCGATTGCGCGACAGGCGCATGCAGATGTCGACCACCACGGCGCGGCTGGCGCGGCCGGCGCGGGCGGCGGGATGGACGGCAGAGCAGGTCGCGTTGGGCATACCCTCCTGTAGCGACGGCGGGGCCGAAACGTCCGGGCCGCTGAGCCGAGCGCGGGCGCCGTGCAAGGGGCGTTGAGGCGATTCCTCAATGATTCTCGGCTTCTTTCACATCATCCTTTAAGAGATAAGAAGGGCGCCGTCGTGGCCCCCCCAACGGCCCAGCCGATGTGCTCGTTTCAGCGCCCGCTCGGGTGGTGCCGAGGTCGAGGCATCGTCCACCGGAACCGGCCTCGCCGAGCGCCACGGCCAAGTCACAGGTGCGGTCCTTGTTGGGCACCCGGACCAGCACTTCGGCAGGTCGACCGACGCCTTCTCCTCGTTGCCCGCCAGCGCACGACCTTCGCACCCAGGCGCTCGACCCGGCGCTGCCGCCCGCATGCCGCGATCGGGTCGTCGCCGTGCCGGGAAGCCCGCCGTGCGAGGTCGCTCACGCCCCCTCCTTCTTATCTCTTAAAGGATGATGTGAAAGAACGCGGTAATCATTGAGGAATTTCCGCGCGACCCCTCGCCCACCTCCGCGCTCCCTGTGCGCCACGCCTCTCGATCACCCGGCACACCTCGGCGTCCATGGCGCCAAACACGACGTCGGCCGCCCCGGTGTGAGCGGCGCACTCCGACCGCCTGGGTGCTACGCGGATCGCCGTGTCAGCGCATGGCGTCGCCGGGGTGGCTCGCGCGGAGGTGGTCGGGCACCTCAATGGCCGACGCGGGTCGGTCCCGTAGCCAGTCGATGGGCCGGGTGTCGAGGCCGCAGGGTGCTCAGCGCGGGCTCGCCATGTCCGCTGGGAACCTCCCTTCTGATCTCTTAAAGGATGATGTAGCAGCCTACCGAAACGAAAGGACTTTTCGGATTCGTGGCCGAGCTGGTCACCATTCTGCGACCGTCGCGCTGCACCTGCGGCCGGCGCACCAATCGACGGCGGTGATCCGGCTCGATCGACCCGCTGCGGTCGCTGGCGACGACCCCCTTCTTACTTCTTAATGGATGATGTAGCACCCTTCGGGAATTACAAGGTTTTTTCGATATGTGAACCATGCGGTCACCTTCTTCGGCACGACCGCCGCGCAATGCCCTGGATAACGCTGCGCCCCTACGCCTGTATGGCATCACCACGCCCCGGGAGGCCCCGATGACCCTCGACGCCGCGATCGCCGCCTTCACCGCGCAGATGGCCGCCGACGGCCGCAGCCCGCACACCGTCGCCGCCTACGGGCGGGCGCTGCGCCTCTTCCGCGGCTGGGCGGGGGATCGCCCGGTGGCGACGCTGACGCCGCCGACGCTGGCGGCCTTCCTCGCGAGCGACACGGCGCGCCTGGGGGCCGACGGACGGCCGCGGCAGGCGACCAGCGTCAACCTGCTCCGCTCGGCGCTGCGGGCGTTCGGGCAGCACCTGGTGGCCTGCGGGATCGTCGAGCACAGCCCGACGCGGGCGCTGCGTAACGCGCGCTCGAATACGCCACCGCCGGCCATCCTCGACGACCTGGAGGTGGCCCGCCTGCTCGCGACCCTCAGCGACGCGGCGACGACCGACGCGCTCGCCCGGCGCGACCACGTCCTCTTTGCGCTGCTGCTCGGCACGGGCCTGCGCGTCGGCTCGGTGGTGGGCATCGACACCGCCGACGTGGACCTCGCCGGCCGCCGCGTCGCCATCGTCGGCAAGGGCAACCGCCGCGACACGGTGCTGCTCAACGCCCGCCTCCACGCGCTGCTCACCGCCCACCTCGCGACGCTCGACGGCCCCGGCCCGCTGTTCCGCAGCCGCACCGGCCAGCGCCTCGACGCGCGCAACGTGCAGCTGCGCTTCGCCCGCTGGCTCGCCGCGGCGGGCATCGCCAAGCCCATCACGGTCCACGGCCTGCGCCACACCTTCGGCACGCGCCTCTACCGCGCCACCCGCGACCTGCGCCTCGTGCAACGCGCCCTGCACCACCGGCACGTCACCTCGACGCAGCTCTACGTGCACCTCGCCGACGACGAGCTGGCCGCCGCGCTCGAAGCCGTCTGACGCTACCGCGTGTGCTGCGCCAGCCTGAGGAAGTGGTCGCTCGGCGCCCAGGGCGTCCGCGACGTCGGCACCTCATAGAGCCGGCTCATCGCCGCGCCCAACACCACACGCTGCGGCCCGCCCCCGAGCGCCTCGGTCACCGCGAAGTCCAGCGCGTCGACCAGGTCGTCGTGCTCGCCCTCGGGCGCCAGCAGCAGCTCGTCGACGAGGTCTTCGGTCGCCCCGCGGCGCAGGAACACCCGCCCGCCCTCGAAGTGCGCCGAGAGCCGAAGCTGCCGGCTGACCTTGTCCTTCGTCGTCGTGATCGGCTTGAGCGTGCCGACCCCGCGCTCGCGCAGCGCGTCAACCTGCGCGGCCTGGTAGGCGTTGGCTTCGACCACCACCCGGATGGGTCGCCAGCGCGTGTACTGCGCGACGATCAGGTCGGTCTGCGCCTTGAACGTCAGCCGGCGCTGGAGGGCATCGAGCACGTAGATGTCGCGCGTCGTCGGATCGACGCCGACCGTCACGATCGCGAAGTAGTCGGCCGACTCGCGGCGGCTGATGGCGAGGTCGACGCCCTGATAGACCCGCAGCCCCTCGGGCGCCGCGTCGACGAAGCGCAGCCACTCGGCGCGGAAGATGCGCCCCTTCATCGCCTGCACGTCGTTCTGGTACTGGCCGTTGAACAGCACGCTGCCCATCTGCGCGCGGCGGTTGTGCAGCCACTCGACGCTGAACTTCTCGGGCCACGGCGTCGACCCATCGGCACCGAGCGCCTGCACCACCTGGTGCCGCTCGGCGTACTCGCCCTCGATCAGCCGGCCGTAGAGGTCGAGAAAGTGATACCGCGTGCCCAGCAGATACAGCCGCCCGTCCGGTTCGAGCGTCGGCAGCAGCGAGCGATAGAACCACGCGCGCACCTTCTCCCGCTGCCCCTCGGTGCGGCTGTTCTCCTCGTCGATGAGGTCGTCGGCCACGATCAGATCGTAGTGCCGCGACACCACCGGCCCGCCGACGCCGACGCATGAGATGGTCGACTCCTTGGCATGGCTCGTCCGCGGCGCCACGATCACCTCGCGCACGTCCCACTTCGTCGCGCTGACATAGTCCCCGAACAGCGCCCGCAGCTCGGCGTTGTGCTCCAGGTGGTACTTCTGCTCGCGCAGGAAGACCTCGGCCTGCAGCTGCGTGTTGCTCACGATCAAGACGCGCAGGTTGGGATCGGCGACGACCTCGAACAGCACGCGGGTGATGTTGAGCACCGTCGACTTGCCAAAGCCGCGCGGCGCGAGCTGCAACGCCGTCGAATGCGCATCCTGAAAGCGCAGCATGTCGATGTGGAACGGGCGCAGGTCGTACCCGAGCACCGCGAGCCCGAACAGGTCGACGCGCCGCCGTTCAAGCAGGATGCGCCGCACCAGCACCCGCCGCTTCACCCGCGCCCGCAGCACCGCCTCGACCAACGCCTGCCGCGTGCTCGCCTCGCCCTCGTCGCATGCCGCCATCGCGTGGCCTCGCTTCCGTGTGCGCGTGCAATATAGTGCACATCGGCACGCAGATCCCGCCGCTGCGACCGGTGGACAGGTCCGCCACCCTCGGCCTCGTCGCCGCACCCATCGCAGTCATTGTCGGCCCCGTCACACGCCTCGAACCACGGCTCGGCCGCCGCCGCGTCGCAGACCAGCTCACCCGATGCCCGATCGCAGACGCGATGCCTGAGCAGGTCGCACGCGCCGCCTCCGTTGCACGGCTCGCCCGCGCCATCGCAGTCATTGTCGACGCCATCGCAGACCTCGGGCGGCGCCCGAATGCCCCGTGAATGCAGGTCTCGACGCCCGCGCAGCCCGCGGTGACCTCGCAGGGTCTCTCAACCCCCTCGACGCACCCGGCCGCGTCGGCGCCCGCGTCGGGGACGGCATCGGAGCCGCCGCGATCGGCCGCCACTGTGTCGCGGGCCCTGCCGCGATGCGAGCCCGGCGCCGCTATCGGCGTCGCACGACATGGGCGAGGACCAGCCCGCCGTTGAGCAAGAGCGTCTCGCGCTCGCCGATGCCATCGAGCACCTCGGTCACCGATGCGGTCTGCAATTGCAGGCGTTCGAGCGGCGCCTTGACCTTGCTGGCGGCCACAAACGCGCGCAGTCGACGCACCACGGCCCCGAGTTGCAGCCGGAACAATCGCCGCCGCAGCCGTCGCAGCTCGCGTCGTTTCTGCGCCTCGAACACGGCGCTCGACGCCGCATCGTTGATCTCGCTCACCACCAGCACGCCGCCCGGCGCGAGCGCTTCGAGCAGCGTATTGACGCGCCGCGCAAACCGCTGCTGGCGCGCGCCCCCCGGCTCACCCGGCCCGACGTAGACGATGGTGTGATCGGCGACCACCAGTTCGGCCCGGCCGCGCAGGGCAGCGGGCAGGGGGTCATCGAACCCCCAGGGCACGAACCCGACATCGACCGCGCCCGCGCTCGCGGTCAGCGCATCGGTCTGCGGATCGACGATGCGCACCGCGTGCCCCGCGCGGGCCAGGTTCACCAGACCCAGCAGCGCGGTCTCGCCCGCGTCGCTCGTCCACAACGTCACTTCGCGGCGCCCGGCCCGTTCAAGCGCTTCGCAGAGCAGCAACGTGCACAGCCCGGCGCCCAGCCCGGCCTCGAAGATCACCGACGCCCGCGCTGCGGCCTCGGCGACGGTCGGATGGGCCAACATCGTCTCCACCGCCGCGATGACCGCCTCCAGCGTCGACTTCGCCGACAACCCCGTGAGCATCATGTCGTCGATCGGGTAGTCGGGCCGCGTCGCCGGCAGCAGCGCGTCGGCCACCCCTTCCGCAAGCAGCGCGCGCACGTCGGCCGCGCCTGCGAACGGCCCGCTCCACCACTGGCCCAGCGCGTCGCGGCGCACGCGGAGCCGACGGCCATCATCGGGTCGGGGGGCGAGCGACTGCGACGCGTCGCCGGCGAAAGTTGGGCGGGTCTTGGCTGAATTCACGAGGCCTCCTGCTCGGCGCGCCGCCGTGCAAGGCGAGGGCCGCGACGCGACCCCATCGTGGGCCGGCCTGCGCGCGCCCGAACTGTATGCAAGTTCGCCACCTGACGAAAAGTTGTACACCCCGACCCGCCCGTCTCCCGCCGCCCACGGGCCCGCGGCGATGGCATGCCCGTTGCTGAGCGGCCCCGCGCTGGAGGTGCGTTCTGGCTTCGACGCCGTGGCGGTCGTCGGGCCGGCCGAGCGGCAGGAGCATCAATGTTGGACAAGTCCCTCCTCATTCGGGGCGGCCTCGTCTTCTGCGGACGGGGCGCACGGCCGCATCGGGCCGACGTGGTCATCGTCGACGGTCGCGTCGCCGCCATCGGCGCCGACCTCAAGCCGCCCCCCGGCGCGCAGATCCTCGGCGCCGAGGGCTGCTGGGTCATGCCCGGCTTCATCGACCTGCACACCCATTACGACGCCGAGGTCGAGGTCGCGCCGGCCCTGCTCGAGTCGGTCCGCCACGGCGTGACCACCGTCGTGCTCGGCTCGTGCAGCCTGAGCATGGGGCTCGGCGAGCCGAGCCACCTGGCCGACATGTTCTGCCGCGTCGAAGCCGTGCCGCGGTCGGTGGTGCTGCCCATCCTCGAAGCGCGCAAGGACTGGCACACGCCGGCCCAATACCTCGACCACCTCGACCGCTTGCCGCTCGGCCCCAACCTCGCCTGCCTGCTCGGCCACTCCACCCTGCGCGTCGCCGCGATGGGGCTCGAACGTTCGGTCACCGAGGGCGAGCGCCCGACCGAAGACGAGATGGCGCGCATGCTCGGCTGGCTCGACGAGGCCCTCGACGCCGGCTACCTGGGCCTGTCGATCTCATTGCTGCAATGGGACCGCATGGACGGCGACGTCGTGCGCAGCCGCCCGATGCCCAGCGTCTTCGCCCGCTGGCGCGAGTATCGGCGCTTTGCCCGCACCCTGCGTCGCCGCAACCGCGTGCTGCAGGCCGTGCCCAGCATCGTCAACAAGTCGACCGTCGTGCGCCTCATGCTCGGCAGCGCGGGTTGGCTGCGCCCGCGCCTCAAGACCACGCTGCTCTCGCTGATGGACGTGCGCGCCGACCGCCTCGGCCCCCGGCTCCTCGGCGGCATGACATGGCTGATCAACCGCCTCTTCCGCGCCGATGTGCGCCTGCAGATGCTGCCGCAGGTCTTCGATCTGTGGGCCGATGGCATCGATCTGGTGGTCTTCGAAGAGTTCGAGGCCGGCGGCGCCGCGCTGCACCTGCAAGACGCCGCCGATCGTCGCCGCCTGCTCGATGATGCCGCCTACCGGGCGCGCTTCAAGCAGCAATGGCGCGACCGCTGGCTGCCCAAGGCCTTCCACCGCGACTTTGCGATGTCGGAAGTGCTCGCCTGCCCCGACGCCGCGGTCGTCGGCCGCTCATTTGCCGACATCGCCGCCGAGCGGGGCTGCGACGCGGTCGACGCCTTCCTCGACCTGGTCTCGCGCCACGGCACCGCGTTGCGCTGGTACACCGTGATGGGCAACGACCGCCCCGAGGTCCTGCAACGCTTCGCCGCCCATCCGGACATCCTCATCGGCTTCTCCGACGCGGGCGCCCACCTGCGCAACATGGCACATTACAACTACCCGCTCAGCCTGCTGCGGGCCGCGCACGCCGCCCGGGCCACCGACCGGCCCTTCATGTCGGTCGAGCGCGCGGTGCAGCGGCTGACGTCCGAGATCGCCGACTGGATGGGCCTCGACGCCGGCGTGCTTGAAGTCGGCGGGCGGGCCGACGTGGCGGTGATCGACCCGGCCGGTCTGACCGATGAGGTCGACGCCGTCGTCGAACAGCCGGTGCCCGCCTTCGGCCTCACGCGCCTCGTCCGGCGCAACGACGCCGCGGTGCCCTGGGTGATCATCGGCGGCCGCCTCGCCGCCGAGCACGGGAAACCGGCGCCGGGCCTGGGCACCGAACGCGGCTTTGGCCGTGTCTTGCGGGCGAAGTCACCATGAACGCCGCGCACACGTGGCCCCCGGCCG
>JAGQJJ010000165.1 GCA_020430675.1 Myxococcales bacterium | reverse complement strand
CATCAGCCCCCGCTACGTGCAGGACAAGATCAGCAACGCGCTGGTCAGCCAGCGGTCCGAGTCGAGCATCAACCCCTTCCTGGTGCTCAACGAGATGGAGAGCGGCCTCAAGCAGCACTCGCTCATCACCAATGAGGAGCAGCGCAAGCGCTTCATCGACCTCTTGTCGGTGGTCAAGCAGGAGTACGAAGAGGTCGTCAAGAACGAGGTGCAGCGCGCCATCTCGGCCGACGAGAAGGCCATCAAGCGCCTGTGCGCCAACTACATCGACAATGTGAAGGCGTACACGCAGAAGGAGCGGGTCAAGAACCCGTACACCGGGCAGGACGAAGAGCCCGACGAGCGGCTGATGCGGTCGATCGAGACCAAGATCGACATCCCCGAGTCACGCAAGGACGACTTCCGCCGCGAGATCATGAACTACATCGGCGCGCTGGCGGTCGAGGGCAAGAAGTTCGCCTACGACACCAACGAGCGGCTGCACCGGGCGCTTGAGCAGAAGCTGTTCGAGGACCAGAAGGACACGATCAAGCTCACGAGCCTGGTCAGCAACGCCATCGACAAAGAGACGCAGCAGAAGATCGAGGTGGTCAAGCAGCGGATGATCCGCGACTTCGGCTACAACGAAGAGTCGGCGACCGACGTGCTCAACTACGTGGCGTCGATCTTCGCCCGCGGGGACGCGCGGGCCTGAGGCCGCGATTCGACGGCAAAGGCCACAAATGGCGCGCATCCATCAGGACCACAGTCGCTTCCGCCAGATCGTGCGCGGCAAGATTCGCCGCAACCTGAAGCAGTACATCTCGTCGGGCTCGCTGATCGGCAAGCAGGGCAAGGACAAGGTCAGCATTCCGCTGCCCCAGATCGAGCTGCCCCGCTTCCGCTTCGATCAACGCAACGGCGGCGGGGTGGGGCAGGGCGAAGGCGACAAAGGCGACAGCATCGGCCCCGGCGATCAGGCGCCGGGGCAGGGGCACGAGGCCGGCGAGGGCGAGGGCGACAAGTCGCTCGAAGTCGACGTCACGCTCGATGAGCTGGCCCAGATCCTCGGCGAAGAGCTGCAACTGCCGAACATCGAGCCGCGCGGCCAGAAAGAGGTGGTCACCGAGCGCGACCGCTATACCGGCATCCGCCCGGTGGGCCCCGACAGCCTGCGGCACTTCAAGCGCACCTATCGCCAGGCGCTCAAGCGCAGCATCGCGATGGGGCAGTACGACCCGAAGAACCCGATCGTGCTGCCCATCAAAGACGACATGCGCTACCGAAGCTGGACGACGGTCAAGAGCCCGCAGTCCAACGCGGTGGTCATCTACATGATGGACGTCTCGGGCTCGATGGGCGACGAGCAGAAGGAGATCGTGCGCATCGAATCGTTCTGGATCAACACGTGGCTCAAGAGCCAGTACCAGGGCATCGTCACGCGCTACATCATTCACGACGCCACCGCGCGCGAGGTTGACGACCACACCTTCTTCCACACCCGCGAGTCGGGCGGCACGATGATCAGCAGCGCCTACAAGCTGGCCGCGCAGATCCTCGAAGACGATTACCCGGCGAGCGACTGGAACATCTACCCGTTCCACTTCAGCGACGGCGACAACTGGTCGGTCGACGACACCCGCACCTGCATCCGGCTGCTCAACGAGAAGCTCGTGCCCATCTCGAACCAGTTCAGCTACGGGCAGGTCGAGAGCCCCTACGGCTCGGGCCAGTTCATCAAGGATCTGCGCGAGCACTTCCCGGTGGGCAAGCAGGACTGCTCGCTGGTGGTCTCCGAGATCAAGGACAAGGACGCGATCGTGCGCTCGATCAAGGACTTCTTGGGGGCGGGCCGATGATCCGCTACCTCAAGGTCCGCGCCCTGCCCGACGAGCTGCTCGACTGGCGCGTCCGCATCGAAGCCATCGCCCGCGACGAGGGGCTCGACTTCCACGACGTGGTCTTCGAGGTGATCACCTACGAGAAGATGAGCGAGATCGCCGCTTATGGCGGCTTCCCGACGCGCTACCCGCACTGGCGCTTCGGCATGGAATACGAGCACCTCGCCAAGTCGCATACCTACGGGCTGTCGAAGATCTACGAGCTGGTCATCAACACCGACCCTTGTTACGCCTACCTTCTCGAAGGCAATGACACCGTCGACCAGAAGCTGGTGATGGCCCACGTCTTCGGGCACGCCGACTTCTTCAAGAACAACTTCTGGTTCACGCAGACCGACCGGAAGATGGTCGACACGATGGCCAACCACGCGACCCGCGTGCGCCGCTATCAAGACCTGTACGGCGTGACCATGGTCGAGGAGTTCATCGACACCTGTCTGTCGCTGGAGAACCTCATCGACCCGCACCGGCCCTACGTGCCGCGGCCGCGCGCCGAAGAGAAGCGCCGCAAGGAAGACCTGCCCGACGAGCTCGTGGGCGACGGCGAGGCCCTGCCCCGCCTGCGCGCCAAGGAGTACATGGACGAGTTTGTCAACCCCGAGGCCTACCTCGACGCGCAGCGCAAGAAGAAGCAGGCCGAGCTTGAGAAGCAGAAGCGCTTCCCCGAGTCGCCCGAGCGCGATGTACTGCTGTTCTTGATGCAGGAGGCGCCGCTGACCAAATGGCAGCGCAACGTGCTCGGCATCATCCGCGACGAGGCCTATTACTTCGCGCCGCAGGGCATGACCAAGATCATGAACGAGGGCTGGGCCAGCTATTGGCACACCCACATCATGACCAAACGCGGGGTGCTCGACCCGAGCGAGGTCATCGACTACGCCGACCGCCACAGCCGGGCCACGGTGATGCACCCGGGGCGCATCAACCCCTACAAGATCGGCATCGAGCTGTTCCGCGACATCGAAGACCGCTGGAACACCGGGCGCTTCGGCAAGGACTACGACGAGTGCGATGACCTGGAAGCGCGGCTGAACTGGCATAAGCCGACCGGGCTGGGCAAGCAGAAGGTCTTCGAGGTGCGCAAGCACCACAACGACGTGACCTTCCTCGATGAGTACCTGACGCCCGAGTTCTGCGCGCGGCAGAAGATGTTCACTTTTGCCCATAACCCGCGGGCCAACCAGTGGCAGATCGCCTCGCGCGAGTTTGAGGACATCAAGCGCAAGCTGCTGTTTCAATTGACGAATATGGGGCAGCCCATCATCGACGTTGAAGACGCCGACTTCCAGGGGCGCAGCGAGCTGCTGCTCAGCCACCGCCACGAAGGGGTCGATCTCGACGTGAAATACGCCCACGCCACGCTGCGCAGCCTGTACGCGCTGTGGAAGCGGCCGGTGCATATCGCCAGCCGCAAGGGCGAGCAGGGCGTGCTGTTTTCGTTCGATGGCAAGCAGCAGAGCGACCGCGCTTACGACCGGACGCGGTGATGCTCATGGAGGCCACTGGAGGCCATGCCGTGACATTGCGCACGGTGGGGGCGCGGGGTATGCTCCGCGAATTGATCGCCCGGTCCCGCCGGTGCGTGTGGGCGCGCCGCCGAACGACCTGCGCAACGAGTCACGAAATGTCGGTTCGATGAGCAAAACCAATCGCCGCGAGCTGCGCGGTCGCCTGCCGCGCTTCGAGACGGCGATCCCGGATTTTCGCGTCGTCGCGCACGGGGACACCGACGTCGGGCGACGGCGCGAGGTCAACGAAGACTCCTTCCTGCTGCTGCCCCGCAATCATCTCTGGATCGTCGCTGATGGCATGGGCGGCCACGCCGGCGGCCAGGTCGCCAGCATGCTCACCGTCGACACCGTCGGGCGCGCCGTCGCGCGGCGGTTGCATGAGGCGGAGACGGCGCGGCGGCGAACGGGCGGGCGGGTCAACATCGCCCAGGTGCTGCAAGAGGCGGTGCGCGAGGCGTGCAATACGGTGTTCGACACCGCGCGCGAGAACCCCGAGCTGACCGGCATGGGCAGCACCGTCACGGTGATGCTGGCCTATGGCGCGATCGCGTGGTTCGCGCATGTCGGCGACAGCCGGGCCTACCTCATCCGCGACCATGGCGTGCACCAGATCACCGAAGACCACTCGTTGGTGCAGGAGCAGGTCGCCGCTGGGCTGATCACGCCCGAGCAGGCGCGGGTCTCGGTGATTCGCAACATCATCACCCGCAGCATCGGCTTCGAGCGCGAGGTCAAGGTCGATACCGGCGCGGTGCCGCTGCAGCCGGGCGATCGTTTCATCCTCTGTTCGGACGGGCTGACCGGGCACGTCGAAGACGATGAGATCCTCGACGTGGTCGAGCAGACGCCGCGCCGAGAGACGCCGCGGCTGCTCATCGACATGGCCAATAGCCGCGGCGGCGAAGACAACTGCACCGTCGTGCTTGTCGCCGTCACCGGCCGCCGTGGGCGCCAGCGGGACAAGCACCAGCGGTGACTGGCGCGCGACGCACGTTGTCGCTCTGCCTGATCGTCAAAGATGAGGAGGCGTTCCTGGCCGACTGCCTGCGCAGCGCGGCCGGGCTGGTCGATGAGATCGTGCTCATCGACACCGGCAGCCGCGACGCCACCGTGGCCATCGCCGAGGCCCACGGCGCGCGGGTGGGGCATTTTGCGTGGACGGGCAGCTTCGCTGACGCGCGCAACGCCTCGCTCGACGCGGCGACGGGCGACTTCGTGCTGGTGCTCGACGCCGATGAGCGCCTCGCGCCTGAGACGCCGGCCATCTTGCGGGCGCTGATCGACGCCGAGCCCGCGGACGCACCGCCCACCGTCTATCTGCCGCTGATCGTGAACGTCGACGCCGAGGGCCGCCCGCTGGGGGCCGATCATATGCCGCGTCTTTGGCGGCATCGACCCGAGCTGCGCTACCGCGGCCGGGTGCACGAGCGCATCGGCCCCGACGTGCCCGGGTTGCGGCAGGTCTTCGACGACCGCCTGCGCATCGTGCACCTGGGTTACGACCCCGAGTTGGCCGCCGCGCGCGGCAAACGCGCGCGCAACCGGGCCCTGCTGCACGCCGAGCTGGCCGAGCGGCCCGGCGACCCGCTGCTCGTCTATTACCTGGCCAAAGAGCACTACGCCGCGGGCGAAGACGAAGCGGCGCTCGCCGGCTTTCGGCAGGTGATCGAAGAGGGCAGCGCCGCCAATCTGGCGCTGGGCGCGGCGGTTTTTGTCGCCGAGTGTCTGCGCAGCCTGGGCCGCCCCGACGAGGCGTTGGCCTTCGCGGCGGCCGCCGCCGAACGCACCCCCGACTACGGCGAGCTCTGGTACGTGGCCGCGCGCGCTGCGCTCGAAGCCGGTCGGCCCGACGAAGCGCTCCGGCTGCTGCCCAAAGCGCGGCGTCAGCCCGTCGGCCTCGCCGGCGCGGCGTTCCGCGACCCGGCGATCGCCGCTTGGCGCGCCGAGCTGGCCGAAGCCGAAGCGCGGCTTGCGCTGGGCGACACCGCTGGCGCCGAAGCCGGCTTCGTCGCGGTGCTCGATCGCCTGCCCGCGCCCGAGCAGCTCGCGACCCGCCTCGACCTGAGCGGCCTGGCGTTGGCCCGCGGCGATCGCGCCGCCGCCGCCGCGCACCTCGAACCGGTGCTGGCCGCCGCGCCTGCCGACGCCACGCCGGCCCTGCTCGCGTGGTTGCAGGCCGAGGTCGACCACGCCGGCCTGCTGCCCGCCTATACCGACCTGCACGCCGCTTTTCGCCGGCATCCCGCGCTGTTGCACCAGCTCCCGCTTGTCGGCGCCGCGGTCGATCTGGCCGAGGCGCTCGGGGATGAAGACGGCCTCTTCGAGTGGTTGCGCCTGTGTGCGCTGCTCGACAGCCCGCACCCGAGCCACGCGATGGCGCTCGCCGCGCGGCTGGCCGCCCGGGGTGACGCCGAGGGCGCGCGGGCCCAGCTCGCCCGCGCCGCCACCTTGAACGCCGAGGAGGCCGACCGATGAGCGCCCGCGCCGCCGGACGGATCGTCGAGACGCTGCTGGGCGTCGTCGAGCCCCTCTTTGCTGACCGCCTCTGGCTCACGCGCCGCCGCGCTCAGGCCCTGGTCACCGCCGGCGAGGCCGAGCGCGCGATGCTCTACCTGCACGGCGCCCTGGCCCGCCGCCCCGACGACCCGTGGCTGCACTTCTACGCCGGCCGCGCCGCGCAGGGCCGCGAGCTGCGCCGCCAGGCCCGCGCCCGCTTTGCGCACGCCGTCGCGCTCTCGCCGGCCGAGCCGACCTTCCGCTTTGCGCTCGGCTATACGCTCCGCCAGGAGGGCCACCTCGACGCCGCGGCGCGCGAGTATCGCGTCGCCCTGCGCACCGCGCCCGGAGAGCCGAGCCTGCTGTTCAACCTGGGCGTCGTCGAGCGCGACCGGGGGCACCTGGACGTCGCGCAGGCGCTGCTCGAGCGGGTGGTGCAGAAGTGGCCGCGCGACGTGCGGGCGCTGTACACGCTGGGCGTGTGCGCCTTCGAGCGGAAGGACTTCGAGGCGGCCGAGCGCGCGCTCGACGAGGCCGGCCGGCGCGACCGCCGCCACCACAAGGCGCGCTATCAGCGGGCGCTGCTCTTGCTCGAAGACAACCATCAGACCGAGGCGCTGACCGACCTGCGCGCGGTGCTCAAGCAAGTGCCCGATTACGGCCCGGCCCACTACGCGCTCGGTCGCGCGCTCGCCGAGAACGAGCCGACCCGGGCCCGCGTGCATCTGCGCGAAGCCCTGCTCGGGCGCCCGCCGGTGCTGCGCGCGCACCTCGACCTGGGCCGTCTCTTGGAGCAGGCCGGCCATCTGGCCGAGGCGCGCGCCGAGTACGTGCTCTACGCCCGCCATCACCCCGAGAAGCGCACCGAGTACATCGCGCGCCGCCTGGCCGCCCTCGATGTGGCGCTGGCCGAAGGGGCGCGGCCATGAAACCCGGCGATGGCATCACGCCGGTGCGGCTGCTGCGCGACGGCGTCGACACCGAAGACCTGCTCGCCGTTGAAGAGCCGCTCGAAATCCGTCTCGACGGCCGCCCGCTTGCGGTGCTGATGCGCACGCCGGGCGCCGATCCGGAAGAAGACCTCAACCTGGTCGCCGGCTTTCTGGCCACCGAAGGCGTGATCGACGGCCTCGACGACCTCATGGCGCTCGCCCATTGCCCCGACCCGCTGCGCCCCGACCGCAGCAATGTGGTGCTCGCCACCCTCGCGCCCGGCGTGCGCGCCGCGGCCGACCGCTTCGAGCGCGCCCGCCGCGACTTGTACGCCGCGTCGAGCTGCGGGCTCTGCGGCAAAGCGAGCATCGACCGTGTCTTCCAATCGGCGCCGCCCCTGGCCGAGCGCGCCGAGGTGCCCGCCGCGCGCATTGCCGCCCTCGTCGAGCGTCTGGGGCGCGTGCAGCCGCGGTTCGCCGCCACCGGCGGCCTTCACGGTGCGGCGCTGTTCACAAAAAACGGCGATCTGCTCGCCGCCGCCGAAGACATCGGCCGCCACAACGCCGTCGACAAGATCATCGGCGCCCGCTTGCGGCAGGACCAATTCCCGCTGACCGACCACCTGCTCGTCGTGAGCTGCCGCGCCGGCTTCGAGATCGTGCAGAAGGCCCTCGTCGCCCGCATCGCCGCGGTCATCGCCGTCGGCGCCGCCAGCTCGCTGGCCGATACGCTCGCCCGCGAAGGTCGCCTTGCGCTGTACTCCTTTGTGCGGGATGGTCGCTTCAACGCCCATCGCTGAAGGGGCATGGGCCATCACGCACG
>JAGQJJ010000164.1 GCA_020430675.1 Myxococcales bacterium | reverse complement strand
GCCGCGTCGATGCGCGCAACCGCCACCTCGGCGCCCCGTCGAATGCCTTCGCCGATGTCGCCCAGCGGCCCGCTCAACGGCAGCAGCGTCACGATGGGCGCCGCGCCTTCGATCACCACCTCGCAGCCGGCCACCTCGATCGATCCCGCGTCGGGCACCGCGGCGTCCAGCGTGGCGTCGGGCGCCTCGTCTTCGTCGCGACGGCAGCCGGCCAGCGCCAGCAGCACCACGAGGCCGACGCACCCCGCCTTCATCGATCCGGCCGCGCCGCCCGGCTGCGCTGCCACCAGCGCATCACCGTGCTCAGGCGCACCTTGCCCAGCCGCGTGTAGGCGACATGCCAGGTGATCACCGCCGCCACCAGCCCGCCCGCCGCCAGCGCCGCGAACAGGGCCCACAGGTTCATGCCGCCCCACTCCCACGGGTAGCGGTCGAGCACCCCGAAGCCGCCCACGATCAGCGCCCCGGCGATCAGCCCGAACACGATCTTGGTGCCCAGGTCATTGAGCGCCCGCCCCAGGCGATCCAGCTCGTCATGGGCCACCCGCACCGTCAGCCGACCCGCCTCGAGGTCATTGATCAGCTGATTGGCCAGAAGCGGCATCTCCTGCGCGCCATCGAGCAAGCCGACCGCCGTGCGCAGCGCCATCTGGCCCACCGCCTGCGGGCTGTACCGATCGGCGATCAGCTTGTGCGCATACGGCAGGATGGTGTCGGTGATGTCGAGATCGGGCTTGAGCGACCGCACGATGCCTTCGATGGTCACCGCCGCCTTGGCCAGCAGCGCGTAATCCGCCGAGATGCGGATCTTGTAGCGAATCGCCGTGTCCATCAGCTCGTTGACCAGGCTCGCTGCGTCCACCTCATCGAGCCGCCGCACCAGATAGCGGCTCATCAGATCGCTGATGTGATCGCGCAGCTCGTGCAGATTCACCCGCTCCAACGGCCGCCCGATGCGATAGACCAGCCGCGTCGTCGTCTCGGCGTCGCGCGTGGCGATCGCCATCGAGAGCTGGATGAGGTTGCGCTGCATGTTGGCCGTCAGCCGCCCCACCAGCCCGAAGTCGAGCAGGCAGATGCGCCCGTCGGGCGTCACCATCACGTTGCCCGGGTGCGGATCGGCGTGGAACAGCCCGTCAACAAAGGCCATCTTGAACGCCACGTCGAGCACCGTGCGCAGCACCTCTTCCAGGTGCTCTTCGGGCAGCGCGGTGATCTTGATGCCCTCGACGTACTCCATCACCAGCACCGAGCGCGTCGACAGTTCGTCAATGATCTCAGGGATATGAATCCGTGAATCATCGGCCAGATTGGCGGCGATGGCCCGCGCGTTGCGCGCTTCGATCGTGAAATCCAGCTCATCGAGCAGCGCCACCTCGAAGGCGCGCACGATCTCGACCGGGCGGTACAGCGTCGCCTCTTCGACCGTCGCGTCGAGCAGCCGCGCCAGCAGGTAGAGCAGGTCGAGATCGGCCCGAATCGTGCGCATCAGGTTCGGCCGCTGCACCTTGAGCACCACCTGGCGCCCATCGAGCAGCGTCGCCCGGTGCACCTGCGCGATGCTCGCCGTGCCGAGCGGCGTCGGTTCGATCTCGGCCACATGCGTCGACACCGGCGACTGCCACGCCTCGGCGAGCTGCGCCGCGATGGCCTCGAAGGGCAGCGGCTCGACGTCATCCTGCAAGCGCGCCAGCTCGCGCTGAAACTCGGTGGGCACCAGATCGGGCCGCGAGGAGAGCACCTGGCCGAGCTTGATGAACGTGGGCCCCAAGTCCTGCAAGAGCCGCCGCAAGCGCTCCGGCGCGCCCATCGCCGCGGCGTCGGCCTTCACATCCGGATCGGCCGCGTCCACATCGCCGGCGCGCACCGAGGCGGCCAGATGCGCATACCCATGGCGGGCGAGCACCCCGGCGATCTCTCGGAGACGGCCCAGATCCTGAGCGGCGACGCGCAACATGCGCGCATTGTGGGCCGCGCGCGCGGCGATGTCACGACTCCGTTTGACGCCGCGCCCCGGGCGGGGTTGAATGCCGCCGGACAGGCGTCGTCGCCGAACGCGCCTCGATCGCTGGGAGAAAAGCCGTGAAGACCTCCGTCGCCGTCGCCGCCCTCGCCGCCCTCGCCGCCCTCGCCCTCGCCCTCACCGCCACCGCCCAAGCCGCCGAGCCCGTCCGGGCCTGGCAGGGCGCCCGCACGGTGGTCAAGGACAAGCACCTCATCCCCGCCATGAAAGACGGCGAAGGCTACGGCGACAAGTACACCTTCAACGCCGACTTCGGCGATCGCGGCAGCTTCTACTTCTCCCTCACCATCAGCAATCTGGGCCTCGGCGACCACAAGATGGAGGCCAAGGGCCGCCTCAGCGTCGACGGCAAAGAGATGCGTTGGGACAAGGATCTCGACGAAGACGACTGGTCCTACGCCAAGGACAAGCTGCTCATCAAAGCCGGCCCCGCCACGCTCAGCGGCACGCCCGACGCCCTGCGCTTCCAGGTCGACGCGGGCGGCAACGCGCTCGACTTCACCTTCACCCCCATCGCCCGCGCCTGGCGCCCGCGCAACGGGCAGGTGCAGTTCGGCAAGGACCGAAAGGTCAGCGATTACACGGTCTTCCCGCTGATGACCGCCAAGGGCAAGTTCAAGATTGGCGGCGACTGGCAGGAGATTGAAGGCCGCGGCTACGGCACCCGAAGCTGGAGCGAGATGGCGGTCTACGAGCAGTCGCGTTGGGCGCTCGACATGCGCGGCATCGAAGGCGACACCACCGTCTACATGCGCGAGATCGGCACCACCGATGAGTACGGCGCGATCCGCGTGCCCTACCTGCTCATCACCAAGGGCGATCAGGTGCTCGTCGAGTCGTTCGACTACCAGTTCAAGCCCACCGAGATGATGACCGACGACAAGCACGAGAACGCCTACCGCGTGCCCGAGGGCTTCACGCTCGCCGGCAAGGACGCCGAGGCCAAGGACGTGCAGTTCCGCGGCAAGGTCACCAAGAAGAAGCTGCTCGCCCGCAAGGATCCGCTCGGCGAGATGAACGCCGCCCTGCGCGCCGTGGCCGAGCGCTACAGCAAGCCGGTTCGCTATGAGTACGAGGTGGACTACTTGATCGAGGTCAAGACCGCCAACGGCGTCGAGCGCATCGGCGGCACCGGCCGCTACGAGGTCTACCACCTCAACAAGTGACCCCTCCTGCGCTGGGGTCGAGCGTCCCCTGCGGTGAGACAAGGCCGCCTCAGCCATCGCGCGCAACCCCCTGATTTCATTCGATCAGCGCCCTGGCCCGCAAATTGCTTCGTGCCTCCCGAACCCCGCCAGGGAGGCCATGGATGCGCCGCCTCGCCCTCTTCAACTTTCTCGGCTTGTGAATCGGTTGCGGCGACCTCGACGTCGGCGGTGAAGACACCTGCCTCGGCGGCGGCGCCGACGAAGAGACGCTGGTCTCGACGCTCGAACAGGCCATCGTCGACTGCGCCGAACGGCAGGACACCGGCTACGTGCGCGGCGAGCCCTTCCCCATCACCGTGGTCACCGCCGACGGCAAGCCCGTCGAGCGCGAGACGGCCAACGCCTACTGGGTCATGCAGCAGGCCGCCGCCGCCGATGGCGTGGCCATCCGCATCGTCAGCGGCTTTCGCACCAACGCCGAGCAGCAGCGCCTGTACAACTGCTACGTCAACTGCAACTGCAACAACTGCAACCTGGCCGCGCGCCCCGGCTTCAGCAATCACCAGAGCGGCCACGCGCTCGACCTGAACACCAGCGCCGGGGGCGTGCTCGGGTGGCTCAACCGCAACGGCGCTCGCTTCGGTTTCTCGCGCACCGTGCCCAGCGAAGACTGGCATTGGGAGTGGTGGGGCGGCGGCCCCGGCGGCGGCGTCTGCCTCGACGCGCCCTGCGCGGTCATCGGCGCCGGCGGCGAGACGCTCGACGACAGCGGCCCGTGCTTCCAGGCCAACGGCCCCGCGCAGTTCTGGCGGCGCGAAGACGGCATCGGCCACGGCGGCGGCCTGCGCTGGACGAATGTGTGGACCTCGGCTGAGCCGAGCAATTGGGCGCGCTGGCAGCTCAATTTCGAGCAGGCCGGCTTCTACGAGGTCGCCATCAGCACCGGCGGCATGGCCGACGCCTGGACCTCGGTGCGCTACCGCGTACGCCACGCCGGCCAGAGCTCAACGGTGCACATCGACCAGTCGCGCGAAGGCAACTGGCTGAATCTGGGCACCTTCCGGTTCGCCGCCGACGGTGATCAGTATGTCGATGTCTTCGACAACAACGAAGGCGCGGTGCCGGCCAACCGGCACATCGTCGCCGACGCGGTGCGCATCCGGCCGGCCCCCTGCGCCGCGGTCCCAGCCGAAGGAGGAGTGGTCGACGAGCGCGGCCCGTGCTTCCGCGCTTATGGGCCCGAAGCGACCTGGCGCACCGTCACCGGCCAGGGCCAGGGCGGCAGCCTGATGTGGACCAACGCCTTCTCGTCCGCCGATCCCGCCAACTGGGCGCGCTGGACGCTCGACCTCGCCGAAGCGGGCGACTACGAGGTCGAGGTGCGCACCGGCGGCGAGTTCGGGGTTTTCGCCCGCACCCGCTACGCCGTGCGCCACGACGGCGAGAGCACGCCGATCCAGGTCGACCAGTCGGCGGTCGATGGCTGGCAATCGATCGGCATCTTTACCTTCGCCGCCGGCGCCGACCAGAGCGTCGACCTGTTCGACAACGCCGCCGGCAACGTGCCCGCCGACCAGCACATCCTCGCCGACGCCGTGCGCCTCACGCGGGTCGTGGTCGAACCGGGGCCAATGGACCCCGAAGGCGCCGACGACGGCGAGGGCGCCATCGAAGTCGATGCCGGGCTTGAGGAGACGCCGGTCGAAGAACCGCCGGTCGAAGAGATGCCCGACGCCGAGCCCATGCCAACCGCCGTCGACGCCGAGTGGGCCGCGCCCGAGGGCGAGGTCGACGCCGAAGTTGCGCCCGACGCCGCGCTGGTGCCGGCCGATCTGCCTGCCCCGGCCCCGTGCGGTGTCGACGGCGGCGCCTGCGAAGAGTCAGCCGACATTCCGCCGCCGCCGGGCAGCGCCGCGCTGCAAGGCGAACCCCTCGCCTGCGCCGCCACCCCCGGCTACCGCGGCGCGCCCGCGCTGCTGGGGGTGTTGATCGCCGTGAGTGTCTTCATCCGCAGGCGCAGGTAGTCGCGGCAAGGCTTGCCGGCGGCAGTGTGTTTGTAATACACATCAAGTCGCCTGGAGGCGCCGATGAACGACGAAGACCCATGGATTCCAAGGCCATCCTGCGCCGCCTCCAACAAGCGGGTTGGTTCGTCGTGGCTCAGCAGGGGAGCCATGTTCAGCTCAAACACCCGGAGCGAAAGGGGCGGGTCACCGTGCCCCACCCGAAGCGCGATCTGCCCCTCGGCACCCTGCGCAGCATCGAGCGGCAGTCGGGCGTGAGCCTGAGGTAATCGGATGCTTCGTCACTACCCCGCCTTCGTGCACAAAGATCCTGAGAGCGACTTCGGCGTCTCGTTCCCCGATTTTCCCGGGTGCGTGACCGGCGACCGAACGCCCGAGGAGGCCTTTGCGCTGGCCGAGGAGGCGCTGCAGTTCCATGTGAACGGCTTGCTGGAGGACGGCGCGGCAATCCCCGAGCCGATGGCACTCGACGCGGCTTTTGCGCTGGGCCGAACCGAAGGCGCGTTGGTGGTCGCGCTGGTGCCCGTGCGGCTGCCCGGCAAAGCGAAGCGCATCAACGTCACCATCGACGAGCACCTGCTGACCGACATCGACACCGCCGCCGCTCGTCAAGGCATGAGCCGCTCGGCGTTTCTCGCCGAGGGCGCGCGCCGGTTGCTGGGCACCGGGTGATCAGACCGCGCGGGCGACGTGCAGGCGGCCGGGGTGATCGTGGGGCAGGCACCGCAGTTCGACGCTGAGGCGGTCGCGGGTCATGTCGGCGGTGGCGTGGGTCGCGTGCAAAGTGCCGCCGTGCAGCAGGATGACGTCGCCGGGGGTCAGGGTGGGCGCTTCGAAGGCGGTTGGTGAGGCCAGATCGGCGAGTCCGATCAGCGTTTCTCGACGTCGTGGTTCGTAGCGCAGGCCGGGCGCGTCGGCGCCGCAGGGCACCAGGGGCGTCCAGCAGGTCAGCATCGGCAGCAGGGCATCGGGCGCGGTGGGGTCGCCGCCGAGGAAGTCGAAGCCGAGCGCGCCGTCCTGGTGCCAGCCATGCGGTGCGTGGGGCGGTCGGGCGTGCGCCGGGGCGAACTGGCGCCGCAGCCAGCACTGGTCGGGCATCCAGGCATGCGGGGCGCCGAGGGCGGCGGCCAACGTTGCGCCCAGCGCGGCATCGAGGGCGGCGCGTAGCGGGGCGACGTCGTCGAGATCGAGGCGCAGCGAGTTGGCGGTGGGCACGTAGCGTGGCTCACGGGCAGCGGTGGCCCACGGGCCCTGCGCGGCGACCTGGGCGTCGATCGCGGCGAGGCGGGGGCGCAGGGTTTCGCGCGTCGTGGTGACGACCGCGATCGGCAGCGCGCCGCGGGCGACGGCCACGCCGCGGGTCTTCATATCGGCGAGAAGATTGTTCACTCGGGGCAGAACACGTTGTCTTCGAGCACCGGCCGCTCGGCGCCCAGCACCGCGAGCACGGCCTGCTCGGGGGTGCAGGCCGACGTGAACACGTTGCGCCGCACCGTCACGTCTCCGGTGCCTTCGCTGCCCAGCGAGATGGCAAAAACCCCCGCGGCGCCCAGCATGTTGCGCTCGATCAGCGCGCCGCCGCCGCCGAACGCCGCGGTGAACAGCGTGCCCGAGGCGTCGAGCGCGTTGCTGCGCACGAAGAGGCCGCGGGTGTAATCCGAGATCGAGACCGCGGCCAGCGCGCAGTCGCGGATGTCGTTGTCTTCGACGTGATGGCGCGGGCCGTCGTTGCAGTGCACATCGCGCCCGCCGCCGCCGACGATGACGCCCAGCGTCGAGCCGGCGAGCACGTTGCCGCGGATGAGCGTGTCGTAGCTGGCCTCGCCGTGCACGTCGATCAGCGCCTGGTTCATGTTGCGCAGGTCGCAGTCGAGCACCTGGGCGTCGGTCGAGCCGAAGTCGACCACCACGCCGTGCCGGGCCACGTCGACGCGCTCGCCGCGCACGACCGTCCGGCCGGTGCGGATGAGATGCACGCCATAGCCCTGCCCGCCATCGCCGTAGGCCGCCGGGTGGTGCATCGAGCAGTCGCGCACTGCGGCGTCGGCCGAGTGCTGCACGACGATGGTGAACTTGCCGAAGCCCTGCCCGGCCACGCGCTCGGCCAGGGCGCCCCAGGTCCACTCGAAGAACACGCCGTTGTCATCGAGCACCTGGGCGTTGGTGCAAGCGGCCTCCGTGTGGTTGGCGATGGCCAGCGCCTCGGGGCAGTTGGCCACCAGACTGACGTCCCGCAGGGCGATGTTGCGAGCCACGCCGACCGGGATGAGCCGCGGGTTGGCCTCGGCGGGCACATCCAGGTTGAGCGGGCGGTCGACGGTGACCTCGACGACGTCATCGACCGGCTCGACGCGCAGCACGCGCACCAGGCGGCTCAGGTGGCGCTGGAAGCGCTCGACATCGCGGCCCTCGAGGCAGACCGGCGGCACGTCGCCGAAGTCGTCGGCGGCGATCTGTACCAACGCGGGCGCCCAA
>JAGQJJ010000163.1 GCA_020430675.1 Myxococcales bacterium | reverse complement strand
CGGGTCTTCTCCGACCTGGTCGGCGTCGACGACGAACTCGTCAGCGCCTATGGCCGTGCCATCGAAGCCACGATCGAGCGCCTCGGCCTGCGTGACCTCGATGTCTTCCACCTCGAACATCTCTTCGAGGTCACCGACTACGATGGCATGCGCGACCACCTCGCGGTGCATTACGGCGAGCCGCTCGCCGAGCTGCGCGAACGTTGCCGCGAAGGCGCCCCGGCGGCCATGCTCAATGGCATCCATCGCTTCCTCTTCGAAGACACCCTCGGCGTCGACGTCGACAAGAGCCGCAACCAGATTCGCAAGGAATGCCGCGAGCGCGCCTACCGGGCCATCCACCGCTCGAACGCCTTCTCGCGTCTCATCGCTGAGTGCTTCCCGCGGGCCCTGCGCCTCTCGATTCACCCCCAACCCCCGCACGCGGCCAAGATCGGCATCCTGCTCGGCCACGCCGCCGAGTGCTGGATCACCCCGTGGCATGGCGTGGCCCTGCGCACGCCCGAAGGCTGGACGCTGGTCAAGCGCAGCGAGGCCGAAGCAACCGGCGCGCGCCTCGTCGAGCGCGAGGGCCGCCCGAGCCATTTTGTGCTCGGCGTCGATGAGGCCCATGCCATTTCCGCGCCCGCCGCGCCGCCCGGACCCGATGACTGGCGCCGCCTCTACGCCCATTGGTTCGGTGCCATCGAAGACAGCCAGGCCTGGATCGATACCCGCCTGCCCATCTGGTTCTTCGCCGACCCCGCCGCCGACGAAGTCATCCGCCGCGAGTTTGCGCCCTGGCTTGAGTCGATGACCCCGGCCATCGCCGAGGCCTGGAAGGCCCACCCCCACGGCCTGCTCAGCCTGGTGCTGCTCTACGACCAGGTGCCGCGCAACGCCTTCCGCGGCACCGCGCGCATGTTCGCCTGGGACCGCGAGGCCCGCGCGCTGGCCCGCGAGGCGCTCGATCGCAACCTGCACGTCGACCTGTCGGCCATCGAAGCCTTCTGGCTCTTCCTGCCTTCGCAGCATCACCCGGCGCTGCCCGCGCAGCGCATCAGCGTCGAAGGCGTCGACGCCCAGGCCGCGCGCTGCCTCGCCGGCCATCGTCGCTTCTTCGGGGTCGCGCGCGACATGGCCGCCCGACACGACGATGCCATCCGGCGCTTCGGCCGCTTCCCGCATCGCAACGCGCTGCTCGGCCGCCGCTCGACGCCTGCCGAAGTCGACTTTCTCCAAGATCCCAAGAACCACTTCTGAGAACCTCGCCCGGAGCTGATGCCATGGATGCCACCGCCCGCGCCAAACAGGTCTTCTTCGGCTACATCCAGACCCAATGCGTGCAGGCCATGCTCGAGCTGGGCGTGCCCGACGCGCTCGCCGCCGGCCCCCGCACCGCCGCCGCGCTGGCCGCCGAGCTGGGCGCCGCGGCCGATCCGCTCGCCCGCGCCCTCGACGCGCTGGTCTGCCTTGGCCTCTTTCAGCGAGACGCCGATGGCAACTACGCCCACAACGCCGCCAGCGAATGCCTGCGCACCGACCACGAAAACTCGATGGCCGACCTGTTCGGCTTCTGCGGCCGCGAGTCCTATCGCACCTTCGGCAACCTGACCGCCGCCGTGCGCGACAATCGCCCGGTCTTCCCCGACGCCTGGGGCCAGCCCTTCTGGCAGCACCTGCGCGACAACCCCGAGCGCAAGGCCCGCTTCGGCCGGGCCATGGAGCGCCAGTCCGAGCACCTGCTGCAAGCCCTGGTCGCGCAGTTCAACTTCGCCGATCTGGCCAAATCCGGCGTGCCGCAGATCGCCGATATCGGCGGCAGCAAAGGCCAGTTCTTCCGCCCGCTCGCCCGCGCCGGCGTCGCCTTCGAAGGCATCGTCTTCGACCTGCCCGAGCTGGCCCCGCTCGCCGAGCGCTTCCTCGCCGATGAGAAGCTCGACACCTGCCGCTTCATCGCCGGCGACTTCTTCCGCGCCGTGCCCGCAGGCGCCGACCTGTACGTGCTGAAATTCGTGCTGCATGACTGGCGCGATGAAGAAGCGATCATCATCCTCAAGACCGTGCGCGCGGCCATGAAACCCGGCAGCCGCCTCATGGTCATCGAGCTGCTGCGGGGCGGTGATCCTTCGCCCTGGAGCCATCTATCTGACATGATCATGCTGACCACGTTTGGCGCCAAGGAGCGCACCGAGGCCGAGTACCGCGGCCTGCTCGACGCCGCCGGCCTGCGCACCCGCACCTGCGCGCGCGTCGCCGGCGCCCCTCCCTTCCTGCTGGCCTCCGTGGATTGATGCCATGCCGCCCGCCCGCCTCATCGCCGACGCGCCCGAGCGCACCGCCATCGAAGCCATCGATGCCATCACCGATGCCTTCGCCGATCGCTACGATGCCATGCTGCGCCTGCGCCCGGCCCGCGATGCCTTCCAAAGCGAGGGCCGCGCGCGCATGCGGGCGCTCATTCGCCCCTTTGTCGCCACCAACCGCCCCATCGAGATGGTGCTGCCGGGCTTTGCGCTCAAGAACCCCAACCGCGACAAGACCCTCGGCCCGCTGCCCGACCGCGCCGAGCAGGCGGCCTTGGGCCACCTCGAACGCTTCTGCGAAGCCATCTCGGCGGTCTATCATCCCATCGGCCATGCCACCGGCTGCCGCCTGACGCTGGTCGCCGATGG
Source organism: Myxococcales bacterium (assembly GCA_020430675.1). The sequence continues at coordinate 5,025 of JAGQJJ010000163.1, read as the reverse complement.
CCGCGTCTGGGGCGATCTGCTCGGCGTTGATCCTGCCCGCGTCGCGGCCTATGGCGCCGGCCTGCGCGCGATGGCAAGAGACTCGCGGCACCTGTGCATCGTCGGCCTCGAAGCGCTGGTCGACCCGCCGACCGCCGCCGCGCTCGACGAGCGCCACGAACGGCTGCCGGTCGGCGCCGCGCGCCACGACAGCCACCTCGCCCTGGCCCGCGCCCGCTTCCGGCACCTGATCGACGAAGACACCCGCTGGCCCGAGGCCCTCGACGAAGAGGAGCGCAAGGCGCACGCCGACCAACTGGCGCGCGACATGCTGCACCGCCACGAGGCTCTCGGCGTCGCGCTCGCCCGGCGCTTCCCGAACCACCTGCGCCTCTCGGTGCACGCCGGCCGGGACGAGGGCCCGAAGTACAGTTGCCGCTTCGACGCCGAGCCGCCGCCCGTCGGCGTGACCCCGGTGCTGCCCTATCATGGCGTCGCCGTCGAGTCCGCCGATGGCACCGCGCTCGAAGTTCTGCACGCCGACGAGGCCCGCGCGCTGCCGGGCGGCGTCACCCTGATTTCGACCCCCGAGGGGCACCCCTGGTGTCTGAGGAGAAACCCATGATCGCCACACCGCACGCGGTCGAAGGCCGCTCGGAAGACCTGCCGCTCGACCCGCAAAGCGCCTGCCATCTGGTGCCCCTCGCCCCGTTTGGCCTGCGCATCGAAGCCGGCCCCGGCGTGCAGATGGGTGACTTCACCCCCGAGATGGTGCACCGCCTGATGCAAAAGCATCGCGTGCTTGCCTTCCGCGGCTTCGCGCCGCTGCTTGGCGATGACTTCCCGTTGTGGTGCACGCGCCTCGGCGAGCTGCTCGACTGGGAGTTCGGCACGGTCAACACCCTCAAGGTCGACCCCGAAAAGAAGAACTACCTCTACACCCAATCGAAGGTGCCCTTGCATTGGGATGGTGCCTTCCTGCACACGCCGCCGCATTACATCGTGTTCCATTGCGACGAAGCCGCGCCCGGCGTCGGCGGCGAGACCACTTTTGCCGATACCACCCGCGTGCTGGCCCAGGTCAGCGCCGAAGACATTGCCGCCTGGGAAGAGATCAACGCCACCTATCTGACCGAAAAGATTGTGCATTACGGCGGCGACTTCATGTCGTGCATCCTCGGCGAGCACCCGGTCACCGGCGAGCGCACGCTGCGCTACGCCGAGCCGGTCGAAGACCTCAACCCGGTCAAGGTCTTCCTGCACGGCCTGCCGGTGCACGAACACCGCGCCTTCATCGAAGCCATGGCCGCAAGGCTGTACCAGCCCGATGTCATGTACGCCCATGCCTGGCAGGCGGGCGACATCCTCATCGCCGACAACCACGCCCTGCTGCACGGCCGCCACGCGCTCAACGGCCCGGCGCGGCGCATCCGGCGCGTCAATGTCATGACCGCCGACTACGACGCGCAAGGCAACTGGGTGCCGCCGGCCGACGGCAAGGTGCCCGGCCTCGAAGGCTACAAGGCGCCCGAGCTGCCGCCGAAGCATGTGCGCTCGGGGCAGGGCTTCCTCGACTTCAAGCGCAAGTCCGATGTCTCGTCATTTCCCAATGACTTCGCCCATTACATTCGCAGCCATGGCGAGATCTATCACTGGCCGTACGGTGGCTTCCATGTCATCACCAGGGCCGCCGACGCGCGCGCCATCCTTGCCAGCAACAAGTTCACCGCCAACCGCGCCACCTTCTTCGTGGCCAAGATGCCCGACGTCGACCTCGATCTCATCGGTGACTTCTTCCAGGTCGTCTCGCGCATGATGGTCATGAGCGATGGCACCGTGCATCGCATGCGGCGCAAGTCGGGCATGTTTGGCATCAACAAAGAGCTGATCGATGCCTTCGTACCCCAGGTCGAGCGCACGGTCGAACGCCTGCTCGAACCCCTGCGCAAGACGGGCCGCAGCGAGTTTGTCACCGACATCGCGCGCGTGCTGCCGAGCACCGTGCTCGCCGATCTGTTTGGCATCGCCGAGGCCGACCGCGAAGAGTTCCGCCGCTGTGCCAACATCATGACCGGCTTCTTCGGCGGCTCGGTCGACTACACCAACGACGTCGCCCGCGAGTGCAACGACGCCACGCTGGTCATCCGCGAGTACTTCCGCAAAGTGCTGCAAGACCGCAAAAAGCAGCCGCGCCAGGACTTTCTCAGCGGCATGCTCGAAGCGCAGCGGCTGTACAACCTGACCGATGACGAGCTGATCTCGCAGGCGGCGATGATGCTGGTCGCCGGCCAGGTCACCACCACCGACCAGATCTGCAACAACCTCTTCCTGATGCTCGACCGCCCCGGCGTTTTTGAGCGCCTGGTCGAGAACCCGGCGCTGGTCGCCAACGCGCAAGAGGAGTTCAAGCGCTTCGACCCGGCCGTGACCTTCCTCTTCCGCGTCGCCCGCGAGCGCCAGATCATCAACGGCCAGCGCATCGACGCCGGCGACACGGTCTTCATGTCGGGCCATTGCCTCAACCGCGACCCCGAGCTGTACGACGACCCCGACGTGCTCGACATCGAGCGCGAGAACATCCGCCACTTCGCTTATGGCCAGGGCGCGCATTACTGCATCGGCGCCTACCTCGGCCGCCTGCAGATGACCGCCCTGTTCACGCGCATGGCCACCGAGTTCCCCACGCTGCGCTTTGCGCCGGGCACCCGCCCGCTGCGCGATCACTACTCGCTGTCGTTCTCCGGCTTCCTCGAAATGCAGCTCAGCGTGTGATCGGGCAGAACCCGGGGAAAGTCCCCTGCTGCGCCGAGCGAGGCACCGCCATCGGCGTTGTTGCTCACCGCTCTCCGTAGCGCTGCTACGCCTTCGGGTTCGCGCCTTGCCGCTGCCGGCGCCTCGCTCAGCTCGCGACGTGTCCTTTCCCCGGGTTCTGCCGCCCCACCAGCGCCGTCGCGAGGCGCTCGGCGAGCAGGTCGAAGACCACGCGGATGCGCCGGCTGGTGCGCAGCTCGCGGTGGCTGATGAGCCAGGTGGGGAAGTCGAAGCCGCGGGCAAAATCAGGCAGCGCGCGGCGCATCGCCGGGTCGGCGTCGCCCACGACCGCCATCATCATGCACAGCCCCACGCCTTGCCGGGCCAGCGCCCATTGCACCAGGTGGTTCTCGGTGCGCACCGGGAAGCGGTCGTCGCCAAAAGGCAGGCCCAGCGCGCGCAGGCCGTCGCGGAAGACGGCGGTCTCGTCGAAGCCGATGATCTGCGCCGCCGCGGCCAACGCCTCGGGGGTCTGCGGGTCGCCCAGGCGCGCCAGGTAATCGGGCGTGCCATACAGATGGGCCGCGCTCTGGTCATTGACCAGCCGCGCCACCATGTCATCGCCCTGCGGTCGAAAATGGCGCACCGCGATGTCGGCCTCGCGCCGCTTGAGATCACTGGTGCGGTTCGAGACCACCAGCTCGATCTCGATGCCCGGATGCAGGCCGCGCAGCTCAGCGACGATGGGTGGCAGCAGATAGGCCGAGATCGCCTCGCTGGCCGAGATGCGCACCAGCCCGTCGAGGTCGTCGGTCTGGCCTGCCGCCAGCAAGGACAGGCGCGTCGCCGCCTCGCTCATCGCGCGCACCTGCTCGGCCACCTCGGCGCCGGCGGCGGTCAGCACCAGCCGATGGCCCACGCGCTCGAAGAGCGTGACGCGAAGCTCCTCTTCCAACGCGGCCACCTGTCGGCCCAGCGTCGGCTGACTGAGCCCCAGCGCGCGCGCCGCCGCCGAGAATGTGCCCTCTTCGGCGGTCACCAGAAAGGCCCGAGCGCGGTTCCAATCGAAGGCGGTCTTCTTCCAATCCATGCGAATCTGCATATCACACGGGCGATATTGGGCGAAGACCATTCGAGATTGAACAGCTATAAACAACTCGTCGGCTCGGTTGAGCGGCACACAGACACCGGAGACGCGGAGGGAAACTCATGAAGGTCTGCATCATTGGCGCATCGGGCAAGCTGGGTCGGTACATGGTGGGGCACGCGCTGGCCCGCGGCTACGAGGTGGTCGGCGTCTGCCGGCCCGAGAGCGTGCAGAAGCTGGCCGACTTCGGCGATCGCATCACCGTCATCCCCGGCCGCACCGACGACCGCGAGGTCATCGCCCGCGCGGTCAAAGGCTGCGACGGCGTGCTCACGGTGCTGGTGCCTTGGGGCGTGCAAAGCTATGCCACCGGTACGGCCAAAGCGGTGCTCGACTTCGCCGAGCCCGGCGCGCGGCTTGTCTTCTCGTGCGGCTGGCATATCACCCGCGACGGCAAGGACGTCTACTCGAAGAAGCTGCTCTGGTTCGTGCGCATCTTCGGCTTCCTCGCCCGGCTGCTGCGCTTCGCCGACCTGAGCGATCAGGTCGCCGCCTGCGAGGCCATCTTCCAGAGCAATACAAACTGGACGGTGGTGCGCGGCAGCGATCTGGAAGAGGGCAAAAGCCAGGGCCTGCCGGTCTGGAGCGCGCATGTCGGCGATGCCATCCTCGCCAGCAACCGCACGCGCCGCGTCGACTTCGCGCTGTTCATGGTCGACGCCCTCACCAACAACCGCCTGGTGCAGCAGGCCCCCGCCATCGTCGGCCGCGAGACCGAATCGGCCCGCCAACACGCGCCGGCCATGGTTGCCGCGGCGGGGTGAGGGTCAGTCAGCCCGCCGCGTGGGCGCGCAGGAAGGTCTGCAGCGGCCCGATGACGCGGTCGGCCTGGCTGAGCACCGCGGCGTGGTGGCCGCCGGGCAGGGCGATCAGGCCCTCGGCGCGGGGCAGTTTGGTCGCGAGTTCGACGCCTGACTCAAAGGGCACGCCGGCGTCGGCGTCGCCGTGAAAGATGAGCGCCGGGGTGTGAATGTCGCCGAGGCGGTCGGTGACGTCGTCGCGCTCGATCATGGCGTCGATGCCGGCGGCGATGGCGTGCGGGTCGGTGGCGCGCCAGCGGGGCAGCCAGGTCTTCCACAGGTCGCCGACGTCGGCTTCGGGGCCCAGGATGCCATTGGCGTTGCCGAAGACGATGGGGTCGACGGGGC
>JAGQJJ010000162.1 GCA_020430675.1 Myxococcales bacterium | reverse complement strand
CGCGCCCCCGGCTCGCCCGCGACGGCGCACGTCGACCGCGCCTCCACCGCGCCCGACCCCGCGGGCCGACGCCGGCACCAAGGCGCCCCCCGCCGGCTTCATCCGCGTCCTGCCCGGCCCGGCCCATTGAGCGGCAACGTGGAAATCACCGGCCAGACTTGGTATTGGATCGACGTCTGATCGCCCGCGCTCGCCCCGCGGGCCGCGCCCAAAAGAATCTGAACCGATCCATCGCCGCCTTTGAGGATGCCATGCCGCGCGCCCCATTCCTGATCGCGCTCGCCCTGGGCCTGACGCTCGCCGCGCCGGCCCACGCCGCGTCGTCCGGCGGGCGCGGCGGCGTCGACGCCGAGATCTTCCTCGTCAAGGACAAGGTCTGGCTTGGCGGCGGCTTCTCCTACTTCCCCGGCACCTTCGGCTTCGACGGCGCCTTCTCGTTCATCTGGCTGACCAGCGACGCGCCCGAGCGTGGCGTCGACGGCACCTTCGTCGGCAGCCAGCTCGGCCTGCACGTCGCCGCGCGCCTCGACATCACGCGCGGCGCCCACGTCCGCATCGCCACCGGGGTCGACGCCTACCCGCTCTACGGCATCAACGCCGACGAGTGGAAGCTGGCCTGGCCGCTCATCGCCGAAGCCCGCGTCTTCGTGACGCGCACCCTCAACGTCTTCATCCGACCGCGCTACTACATCCTGTCGAGCGACGGCCTCGAACCCGGCCGCGCCTACGAGGGCGACGAGACGGTGCCCTTCCTGGTCTCGATCGGCTTCGGCGGAGAGTGGAAATGATCCGCAAGGCGCTCGGTATCACGCTCGCCGCGCTGCTCGCCGCGCTGCTCGCCGGCTGCCTGCCGATGACGTTCTCCCACGAGGGCGTCATCGACTTCGAGAAATACCCCTCGGTCTATGTGCAGCCCGTGCTGGTCACCGGTCAAGGCGTCTTCGGCGACGGCCCCGACAGCTCGGCCCAGAGCTACCTGATCTCCGAGCTGCGCGACGCCAGCGGCTTCGAGCGCGTGGTGGGCGAGCCGGTCAACGTGTCGGCGGTGCTTGTCGTCGAGGTCCGCATCGACGTCGACTACGACTCGCAGGACGGCACCGAAGACTACCCCGGCACCGCCAGCTGGTATCTGCGCACGCTCGACGGCGCCCTGATCAACGAGGGCTCGACCAGCGAGACCTCGAACACCCCGCAAGAGGCCCTCGAAGACCTGCTCGACGAGGTCGGTCACCACTACCTGCGGCCGTATCGCTTCTGACGGCCCACCGAGGACGCTGATGCGCCCCATCATCCTCTGCCTGTCCCTCTCGCTGCTCGCCCTCGCCTCGGCCACCGCCGTCGCGAGCGAGCGCGCGCCCGCCCGCGACGGCGCCCGCCTCATCGCCGGCCTCAAGCCGGCCGAGGGCTCACCGCTGGCGAAGTTCACCCGCAATGCCGGCTGGCGCCAGTACGCCCGGCAGATGGACTACATCTGGAAGTCGTACGAAAGCCGCACCCTCGACCCGATCAAGACCTGGGTCGCCGCCGAGCTGCCCGATGCGCACCCGCCGACCATCTTCTACCCGTTCTCGGGCCCCGACATCCTCAACGCGGTGACCTTCTTCCCGCGCGGCCGGGTCTTCCTGCTGTTCGGGCTGGAGCAGGTCGGCCGCATCCCGGCCGATCCGGGCGACACCCCCGAAGACATCGTCGAAGGTGTCACCGCGCTGCGAGAGACGCTCGACCACCTCATCGGCCTCAACTTCTTCCGCACCGCCAGCATGAAGACCGAGGTCGGGGCCCACCCCTACAGCGGCGTGGCCAGCCTGCTGATGTTCTTCCTGACGCGCACCGGCCACGACATCCTCGGCGCGCGTTACATCAAGCTCGACGACGAGGGCCAGCCGGTCGAGGTCAAGGCCCACGGCGCGCGCGCGGTTGAGATCACCTTCCACGGCCCCGACGACGCGCCCGACGCCCCGGCGCGCGTGGTCTACTACTTCCGCGGCGACATCAGCGACGGCGGCTTCGCCCAGAACAAGGGCGTTCAGGCGCTGATCAACCGCCAGGGGCCGATGGTGACCTTCCTCAAGGCCGCCTCGTACCTGATGTACGAGACCGCCTTCGACGACATCCGCGCCACCGTGCTCGCCCGCAGCGCGCTCATCGTCAGCGAAGCCTCGGGCGTGCCCTTCCACGCGCTGAACACCCCGCGCTTTGCCATCACGCTCTACGGCAGCTACAAGGGCCCGGTCGACGTCTTCGAGGGCAAATGCCAGCCCGATCTGGCCAAGGCGGTCCACGAGGGCAGCAAGGGCCGCCTGCCGTTTTCTTTCGGCTACTCCCACCTGCCGGGCACCTCGCACCTCATCGTGGCCCGCCGCGCCGCTGATGCACCGATTGAAATGCCGATTTTTGACGAATCGGTCAGAGCCGGGCAGCGCACGCACTGCGACGAAGAGGGCAAAATGTCGGTCTCTCAATCGAAATAGAGACCAATCGGTCACCCTAAAGTCGGCGCAGCGGCGTCAATCGCAACAGCAACGGCAGGATGAAGCCGCCGGTGACCAGCTCCGAGTGCCCGGCCTTGGCGCGGATGTGCAGCAACCGCGCGCCGCGCTGAGCGCGGGTGAAGTCCTCGTACTTCTCGGGCAGCCCGATCCGCCGCACGCCCTTATGCTTGCGCACAAACGCCTCGCCTCGCGGCGCCGTCTCAACGCCCACCAGCACCAGCCGATGCCGCTTGGCGTTCTTGCCGGTCACGATGAACTCCTCGAAGGCGTCCTCCTGCCCGTAGAAGCCGTCGAGCAGCGTGATCTGCGAGATGAGCGCATGATCGACCCATTGCGCCACCGTGCGATAGGCCCCGCTATGGCCGATGGCGACGATATGACCGTCGGGCAGGCGGATGCCCTTGCGCCGAATCGCGCCGCGCAGGTCGCCAAGCGCCTTCCACTTGACCCCGTCTTCTTTGTCCTTGGGCGCCGCGGGCACCACAAACAGCGCGTTCTGGCGGCTCTCGCGGAACTGCTCGGGCAGCCGGTGCTCTTTCCACGCGCGGTCGACGTCGGTCCAATAGCCGTGCACATAGATGACCATGCCCGCCGTCGGTCGGTGATAACCCGGCGGCACCCAGACGTAGACCGGGCCCTCTTCGGTGTTGAGGCGCCAGTAATCCCCGCCCGCGGCCTGCTTCTTCGTGCCGCCTCTGGCCGTCGCCTTCTTGCCGGCCAGCGCCGGCGCAGCGAGCAGGAACGCGCCCAGGCCGAGCAGCAGCTCGCGCCGCCTGATCATCGACGGATCCTCCGCCAGACCCAATGCGCCGCGAAGGCCGCGACGACCACCAGCAGGCCGATCAGCGGAGCGCCTTCATCGCCCACGACCGCCTTGTGCACCTCGGCATAGAGGACCACGACGTTGGTGGCCAGGTACAGGCCCGGCAGCCAGGGGTGCCCCAGCGCCGAAAAACCGGCGCCGGCGGGGTCGCGATGGCGCAGCACAAAATGCGCGGCCACGCTCAGGCTGCCCGTGACGATCATCGTCAGGCTCACCGCCAGCAGCAGCGCTTCGAACTGGTTGGTCAGGATGAGCGCCGCCGACCACAGCCCCTGGCACCAGAGCGCCACCACCGGCGTGCCGCGCGCACCCAGGCGATCGGCCCGGCGCCAGAAGACGCCGTCGCCCGCCATCGCATAGGCCACCCGCGAGCCGCCGAGCACGCTGCTATTGACGGTGGCCACCAGGCAGAGCGCGATGAGCAGGTTCATCACAAAGCCCGCGGGCGCCCCGCCCAGCGCGCCGGCCACCGCCGAGCCCGCCTCGCCCGCGCCGGCCAGCCCGCCCATGCCCAGCACCGCGATCATCGCCCCGCAGAGCAGCAGGTACAGCGCCACCACCGAGGTCGTACCGCCCAGCAGCGCCACTGGCAGCGTGCGCTCGGGGCGCCGCACCTCGCCCGCGACGTAGATCACCGCGTTCCAGCCCGAATAAGCGAAGGTCGCCGCCAGGTAGGCCGCGGTCAGGCTGCCCAGCGTCAGCGGCATCGACGTGCCCGGCGTGGGCGTCGGCGCGCGGTCGGCGCCCCACAGGCCCAGCGCCAGCAGCGCGAGGCCCACCAGCACCACCAGCGGCAGCAGCGTCACGATCTGCTGCGCCACCGCCGAGAGCCGCACGCCGGCGGCGTTGAGCGCGGTCAGCCCCAAGACGATGCCCGCGGCGACCAGCTGCGCCCAGGTGATGGCGCCCACCCACGGCAGCGTCAGCGCCATGTCGCGCAGCGGCAATCCGGTCAGGGCCGGAAGCTGGTACTGGCACAACGCCAGCGCCACCGCGGCGATCGAGCCGCAGAAGATGCCGGCAAAGAGCGCCCAGCCGGTGGCAAACGCCACCGAGGGCCCAAACGCCTCGCGCTGAAAGACATAATCGCCGCCCGCCCGCGGCAGCCGCGCCCCCAACTCGGCATAGGCCGCCGCGCCACCGAGGATGATGACGCCCGCGGCCAGCCAGACGCCGAGGAAGACGAGCGGATTCGAGATGCTCTGCGCCATGCTCGGCGGCGCCAGGAAGATGCCGATGCCCAGCATCGACCCCACCACCACCGAGTAGGCCGCCCACGACCCGATGACCCGCGCCGGTGCGCCGCGGGGAGCGGTCTGATTCAAGGAAACGTGCCCTCCCGCGGCTCAAGCGCGTACGGCAGGTGAAAGATGACCCCGTCTTCATTGGTGATGAGAAGCGCGTCGCCCAGCCAGGCGATGCCCTCGCACTGCTTGGTGACGCTCTGGTCGAGGTCGATGCGATTGACCAGCTTGTCGAGGTACTGATCGCTGTCTTCGGGCCGCCGGAAGATGAACACGGCGTGGTAGGTCAGCACCGCCAGCAGCTCGCCGTCGGGCGTGGTATCGGCGGCGGTCACCATGCCGCCAAAGCGCGTGGGATCGCCGCCCACCTCGCGATCGCCCAGGCGCACCAGCGGCTGCGCATCGGGGCCGTCGAGGTGGTCGAAGCGATACAGCGCGGTGCGCAGCGTGCCCCGCTCCTTGCTCAGCAGATACAGCGTGCCACCGGGCCGATCGGGCCGCTGCGCCCAGAACAGCGCCTCGCTGTCGAAGACCGCCACCGCCGGCGGAAACGCCTTCTGCTCGGCGTAGTAGAACGGAATGCGCACCTCGACCGGCACCGAGCCCTTCACCGGCGTCGGCGCCACCAACGAGACCGCCGGCTCCGAGACCCGGTAAACCACCAGATCGCGCCGCTTGTTCTCGTTATTGCCGATGTCGCCGATGTACAGGTGGCCCTCTTCGTCCTGGGCCAGACTCTCCCAGTCGATCGCCGTCGCGCCCTCGACGGTGAACTCGCCGAGCAGCTGCCCGGTGACGGTCGTGGCGAAGAGCACCGGCCCGCCGCCCGAGTCGTTATGCGTCCACAGCACGCCGGGCTGCTTGCGGCTCACCAGCAAGCCCGACGGCTCGCGAATCACCTCCGACGCATACTTCGCCGTCTCGACCCGCGTCTCATCCTGCCGACCGCTGCACGCCCCGAGCAGGCCGGCCGCGGCCACGACAAAAAGGGCTCGCCGATTCATTCCGCCTCCTCATCGGGCCGGCGCGCGCCGGCGGCCAGCGCCGCGCGGAACGACCGCGCCGCGCTTTCGTCGAGCGCCACCCAGCGACGCCCCTGAACCTTGCGCGCCAGCTCGTCGCCTTCGAGGCGCAGGCTGGTGATGTGCCGGGCCGTCGCCGAGAACACATGCGCCCGGTTGCGCTTGCCGAGCACGATGATCGTCTGACGGCGCGCGTCGCGAAGCAACTTGTCGTCAGCGGCTTCGTCCGCATCGCGCCACGCATGGTCGGTCGGCCGATCGGCGCTGCGATGGCGCGCTTCCGCGTGGCGCGTGCGGCGCTCATCATGCCGGAAGATGCGCTCCAGATCACCGCGCAGGCGGCCGAGCAGGGGCTCGACGAGCGCGGCCGCGTCGAGCTGTTCGCGGCGCGCTGCCGCGTCGCCCAGGCGCCGGCCCTGCGCTTCGAGGCGCCGCGCGGTCTGCGACAACGTGCGCCGAAGCTGCTCGGCGCGGCTGCGCGGCGCGCTCTCGGTCACCGCGTCGAGCATGGCGTTGCGCGACAGACCCAGCAGGTTGACGCGCAGCCGCTCGGTGACCTCGGCGGCGCCGGTGTCGACGAGCTGCACCGTCAGCGCCAGCCGCTCTTCGCCCACGCGCGCCGGGCGCAAGGTGGCGCTCAAGAGCCCAAGCACCACCTGGCCGAGCACCGTGTAGCCCACCTCGCCCTGCCCGAAGCCGGGAAGCAGCCCCTCGGTCAACGCCGCGCCCCGCTGGGCGAGCGCCACCACGCCGGGTGGATCGGTGAACAGGTCGTCAAGCCCCGGCGGCCGCTCGCGCACGCACAGGTCGAAGAAGCCGATCCAGGTCGGTTTTCCGGTCGGCGGATACCCGGCGAAGACATGTCCGCCATCGGGTGGCGTGCTGTGCGCACAGGTGACCGAAGCGCATTGAAAACAATAGACCGCGCCCTCGCGCCAGGTGACCGGCCGGGCGGTGGCCACCAGCACTGGCGCCACCTCGGCGACGAGGCGCGCGGCGCGCTGGCGAAAGCCGGCTTCATCGGTGGGCGAGAGATCGAGGCTGACCGGCAGCTTCTCGGGCACGGCGCCCCCGCGACGCTCGGCAAGCGCGCCGGCCACCGCGCTCAGCTCGGCAAGCGCACGGGCGGCGCGGGCCTCCAACGAGGCGGGGCGGCGACGACCACGACGGCGGGGCGGGGACTCCGCCAAGGCGGCTCCTCCACGAGCGGGCCGGACGGGCCGGCCAGACACCGACGCGCTCAGGCGTCGGCGACCGCGCGCTGACCGCCGAGCGCTGATTTGAGATTCATCAGATCCCAGACCGGCCCGGCGACAAAGCTGAGCGGATCTTCGGCGAACGCGGGCGCGTTGCGCTCGAAGACCGCGTGGCCGACCAGATTGAGCCCCCAGCCGGCCCCAAAGGCGCCGGCCGAGAGCCACCAGGGCGGCGAGTACCGCGGCCACACGATCAGACCCGTCGCGCCCCCGATGATGATGGGGATGCCGACGAGGTGCAGCTTGCGGTTGGTCGGGTGCTGGTGCGTCGCTTCGTAGTGCTCGATGGCGAGTCGCCAGCGCTCGCGCACCCCACCGACAAACTCGGGGTGCGCCGCGCGCCACTCGTCTTCGATGTCGACCACGCCGCGCGCGAAGAGGCCGAGCCCCGAGAGCTTGCTGCCGGTCGCCAGCGCAGCCATGCCGCCAGCGGCCAGCGTGACGCCGCGCGTTCGACGATCGGTCCGAGCGAGCACGCGCTCGGAGAGCCAGCCGAGAGTGCGGCGCATGTTCGACCTCAGGTCTTCTTCATCCCGCGGATGATCTTGACGATGCCGTCGAGCACCTCGGGCTTGTCCTTCAGGTCGGGGTTGGGCGCCATCAGCGGGCTCTTGCCCACGGCCGCGCCGCCCTCGATGATGGTCTTCTTGATCGTGTCGTCATCGATGCCGTCCTGCCAGGCGGGATCCTGGAAGGAGCGCGGCTTCGGGTTGAGCGCCGCGGCGCCGGGGCCATCGCCCAGGCCGGCGACGCCGTGACAGGCGCCGCAACGGGTGGTGAAGATCTGCGCGGACTCACCGCCGCCCTGGGCGATGATCGGGTGGGCGGGCGCCGGCGTGGGCGCGGCGGCCGGGGCGGCAGG
>JAGQJJ010000161.1 GCA_020430675.1 Myxococcales bacterium | reverse complement strand
AGACGCTCGCCAAGCGCACGCGCAACGAAGGCGTGCTCAAGCTCTCGGAGCTGCTCGATGACAGCACGCCCGAGGACGAGGACGAGACCGAGGCGCCCAAGCCCAAGGATGACGCGCTCACGCCCCAGGCGATCGAGGGCCTGCACGTGCTGGCCGATCTGATCGCAGGCTGAGGCGCGCCCGCGCGACGCCGCGGTCTCAGATCTGTGCTGTCGAGAGCGCAGCTTGACCGCCCTGACCGCGTTGCGCGGCGCCCCAAGATTCGGCATGATTTTTGCGCAAGCGGCGAGTTGCCCTGCCGTTGGTTCGGAGTCGCGCCATGCGCCGAATGTCGTGCCTGCTCGTGCTGCTCGTCGGCTGCGCCACCGAAGAGGCGACCAGCCGTTGGGATGAAGCCACGGTCGGCGATCCCACCGACAACGCGCTGCACCAGAAGCTGGTCAATGGCCGGCTGACCTTCGACCGCCCCGAGATCGGCCGCCTGCAAACGCCCGACGGCCTCTGCACCGCCACCCTCATCCGCCCCGACGTCATCCTCACCGCCGCCCATTGCGTGCGCTTCGAGACGCGCGAAGGCGCGATCGGCAGCTTTGTCATCGAGCGCGGCCCAGACGAACGCGCCGAGTTTGCGGTCGAGGCGGTGGTCTCGTACGCAAGCAGCGGCCCCGGCCCCCGCGACCTGGCGCTGGGCCGGCTGGCCAAATCGGTGCCGGCGAACATCGCGCGCCCGGCGGCGCTGGCCACCAAGATGCCCGCCGAGGGCGATGCGGTGACGTGGTTCGGCTACGGCTGCAACGATCGCAACCGCCCCGGCCAGGCGCCGACGGGGCAGAAGCAGAAGCTGGCCTTTGCCTTTCAGCGCAGCAACAACAGCTGCGCCGGCGACTCGGGCGGCCCCACCGTCGTGGGCCATGACGGGCCCGTCTTCCGTGTCACCAGCGGCTTCAACGCGCAGTCGGGCGACCTTTTTGGCGATGTGATCGCGCTGCGCAGCCGCCTTGACGCCCAGGCCGACGCCTGGACGCGCGTCGTCGAAGCCCCGCCGGCCGCGCCGCCCCCGCTCGGGCGCCCCACCGTGCGCCGCGCCGGCCTGCAAGGCGATTGGATCTACCTGGAGTGGACGCCGGTCGCGGGCGAGCAGAGCTACGTGCAGTTTGTCATCGCCGAGTCGGCCGACGGCGGCGTCGGGCCCTTTGTCTACCGCATGGGCGAAGGCGCCGATGACCGCGGCGACTTCTTGTACTGGTACTTCCATCGCGCCACGGTCTGTCGCGCCATCCGCGCCGGCGGCCTGCCGGCGGGCGAACATCGCCTGTGGGTGCAGGTCTGGCCGGGCCGCGACGACACCCGCGCCGAGAGCGCAAAGCTCGCCGCGCCATTGATCTGCGATTGAGCGGAACCTGCCGGGCGCACGGCTGTCAGAGCCTCCGAATCCGCTGACAGCAACCTACTGAAACGCAACGTGAATCGACGCGCCCGCCCCGTGTGGTCGCGGCGGGAAACGTGCGCCCGGAGGACCGGCCATGACCCCGCGCTCCCTCGAAATCGTCGCCGTGTTCCGCGACACCGTGCTCGACGTCTTCCACCTGGCCGACGGCGAGACCTTCACCCTCGGCGGCCCCGGCGCCCGGCTCGCCCACGAGCACCCGGCGCTGCCGCCCGATGCCCCCCATGCCATCGCCCGCCTCGCTGGCGGCGTCGCCCGCGTCGAGGTGCCCGCCGGCGTCGAAGCCGCGGTGCTCAGCGACGGCAACGTGGCCGCGATCGGCACCGCGGGCGGCTTCCGCTTGCTGCCTGGCCACCGCGCCCGCATCGTGCTGGGCGATCTGACCCTGATCTTCGCGCTGGTGGACCCGGCCGCTGCGCCGCGCCGCGGCGGCATGGGCCTGCTCGATACCCCGAGCCGCCGAGGGTTCGCCGCCGCGATCGCGCTTCACGCCGCGTTTTTGCTGGTGGCGTTCTCGATGCCAGTCGACGCCAGCGAGATGTCGCTCGATCGGCTCGATCTGGCCGAGCGGTTTGTCGTGTTCGAGACCCGCCCGCTCACCGAGCGGCCCGAGGCGCACCCGGCGATCACGCTGCCGCCCCTGCCGAAGCCGCCCAGTTCGGGGTCGCCCGACGCGCCCGAGAAGCATCTGGCCCAACAGTCGCCAGGCGCTGAGGGCAAGACGCCCAAGGCCAGCGATCGCGAAGGCGCCAAGCAGGTCGCCCAAGAGACCGCGGATGCCGTCAAGGTGGCCTTGGAGAGCGAGCTGCGCAACGCCTTCGGCCCGGGCGACTCGGATCGTCTGACCACGGCGCTTGAGAACCTGAACGGCGATCCGCACGGTGACCCGGCCGGCCTCAAGCCCGCTGGCCCGGGTCTCAACGGCCCCGGCGGCCCCGGCGGCTTCGACCACGGCCCCAGCCTGGGCGTGAACTACACGACCCACCGTCCGCGCCCCGGGTCGAAGTTCGGGCCGACGACCGACGTGCCCGAGCGCACCACACGGGCGCCGAAGATGCCGATCCAGAAGCCGGCCGAGGTCATCGGCGGCATGGACAAAGAAGAGATCGCCCGCGCCATCCGGCAGCACCGCAACGAGTTCCGCTACTGCTACGAGAAGCAGCTTCAGTCGGACCGCGACCTGGCCGGCAAGGTGATGGTGAAGTTTGTCATCGGGCCGGACGGCGCGGTGCAGGTGGCGCAGGTGCTCGAGTCGACCTTGGGCGCGCCCGCCGTCGACGAATGCTTGCGCACCCGACTGACGCGCGTGCAGTTCCCCCCGGTTCAGGGCGGCGGCTACGTGGTGGTGCGCTACCCCTTCCTCTTCAAAGCCAACTAAGCCGCGTCGGGGTCGGGCGGGGCCTCGATGGGCCAGAACACCTGCCGCACCCGCCAGATCAAGCTGAACACCGCGGGCACGATGAACAGCGTCAGCGCCGTCGACAACGCCAGCCCGCCGAGCACCACCGAGCCCACGCCGCGGTAGAGCTCGCTGCCCGAGCCCGGGAAGAGCACCATCGGGGTCAGGCCGGCCAGCGAGGTCAGCACGCTCATCGCGATGGGCCGCATGCGGCGGCGCACGGCGTCGGCGGTGGCTTCGGCGAGCGGCATGCCATCGCGCATGCGGGCCAGGGCGCCGTCGACGACCAGGATGGCGTTGTTGACCACCACCCCGATGAGGATGATGAAGCCGACCGCGGTCATCATGTCGAGCGGCTGGCGGCCGAGCGTGGCGTCGACGAGGCGCAGGCAGAGCACGCCACCGGCGCCGGCGAGCGGCACGCTGACCAGGATGGTGATCGGGGCGAGGAAGTCCTCGAAGAGCGCGGCCAGCAACAGAAAACAGATCAGCACCGCCAACAGCAGCGCGATGGCAAATGCGTGCTTGGCGTCATCGAGCTGGCCGGCGCTGCCGCTATAGCGCACCCGCAGATCGGAAGGTGCCTGCGACAACAAGCCGGGCACCACCTCGTCGCGCACGCGGTCGATCGCCGCCTCGAACGGGATGTCATCGGGCGGCGAGACCTGAAGCGTCAGCGACCGACGACGCTCGATGTGCTGGATGACCGTGGGCCCGAGCGTCTCTTCGATCTTCGCCACGCGGCCGAGCGGCACCATCTGGCCCGAGGGCGTGGGCACCGGCGCCGCGGCGAGCTTCTCGGGGTCCGAGATGTCGAGCCCTTGCGCGCGCAGCAGCACGTCGCGCTTGGGTTCGCCGACGGGGCCCAGCTCGCCGATGATCGCGCCATCGACATAAGCGTCGACCAGCAGGCCCAGCTCGGCGGGGTTGAGGCCAAGGCGCGTGGCCTGGGTGCGGTCCGGGCGCACGCGGAACTCGGCGGCGCCAAAGTCCAGGCCGGGGATGGGCCGAATCTGCGCCCCGGGCAGCGCCTCGCGCAGCGCGCCCATCAGCTTGAGGCCGAACTGGATGGTGCCGACCTGATCGGCGCTGAGCAGGTCGACCTCGATCGAGCGCCCGCCGCCGAGCCGCCGCCCGAAGAGGCTGGCTTGACTGGCAAACGCAAACACGCCGGGGATTTGCGCCTGCGATTCCCGCACCAGCGCGGTGACCTCGCCCATGCGTGGCGAGTCGTGGCTGACGGCGCCCATGAAGGCCTGCGCCGGCGTGCCCACAAAGAAGCTGCGGTCGAGCGCCGGCTTGCCGTCGACCTCCTTGCCGGTATAGCGCACCAGGTAGTCCTGCACCTTCTGGCCGACGCGCTCGATCTCATCGACGCTGTACCCCGGCGGCGGCATGACCACGCCGAAGACGATGTCGCGGTTGCCGGTGGGCAGGTATTCGAGCGCGGGCAGGAAAGCGAGGCCGGCCCAGCCGGTGAGGCCCAGGCCCAGGCCGGCGACCATCAGGCTGCGCAGCGGGCGCTGCACGATCCAGCTCACCGGGCGGGCGATGCCGCGCGGGCCGGTCTCGGCGCCTTCGGCGGGCACCGTGTTGCGCGCGTTGCGCAAGAGGCGCGCCGAGAAGCTGGGGATGACCAGCACGCTGACCACAAGCGAGACAAAAACCGAGGTCGAGATGGCCACGGCGACGTCGCGCAGCAGCTCGCCGACCTCGTCCTGCCAGCCGATGATCGGCACAAAGACCGCCGCGGTGGTGAGGGTCGAGGCGAGGATCGCGCCCCAGACCTCCTTCGTGCCCAGGAGCGCCGCACGCGCCGCCGGGATGCCCTGTTTTCGGCAGGTATCGATGGCTTCGAGCACCACGATCGAGTTGTCGACCACCATGCCGACGGCAAACGCCATGCCCGCCAGCGAGACGATATTGATGGTGCGGCCCATCAGCGACATGCCAAGCGCGGTGCCGATGACGCTGACCGGGATGGCGATCGAGACCACCAGCGAGGCGCGAATGCTGCGCAGGAAGATGAGCAGCACGATGACCGCCAGCGCGCCGCCGAGCAGCAGGTTCTGCTGCACCAGGTCGAGCGCGCCTTCGATATAGCCCACCTGGTCCGAGACGACCCGCATCGCCAGCCCCTCGGGCGCGAGCAGATCACGTTGCAGCTCGCCCACCGCGGCGTGGATCTCGCGGGTGACCTCAAGCACGTTGTAGCCGGCCTCGCGGAACAACAGCAGCGCCATCGACGGGCTGCCGTTCATCATGCCCACCGCCTCGCGCTTGCGCAGACCCTGGCGCACGGTGGCCACATCGCCGAGGCGGACCGGCGTGCCATCGGCCGCGGTGCGCAGGACGAGGTTCTCCAGGTCTTCGGGCACCGGCGGTGCGACCTCGGTGCGCACCACATACTGCCGCTTGCCGAGCGCCAGATCGCCGGCCGACACGTCGCGCAGCTCGCCGCGCACCGCGGTGGCCAGCTGGCCCACGCTGACGCCGCGGGCGGCCAGCTCGGCAGGCGAAAAGTCGATGTGCACCTCTTGCGCGCGGCCGCCGATGAGCCGAATGCCCGAGACGCCGCGAATGCGCTCCAGGCGCGGGATGACGTTGTCTTCGACGAAGGTGCCGTACTCGCCGACCGAGCGACCGGCGGGCTCGGACTGAATGACCAGCACCGCCAGCGGCGGGCCCGAGCTGTTGCTGGTCGACACCACCGGCTGGCGCGCCGCTGCGGGGTAATCGGGCACCTGCGAGAGCAGGTTCGAGGCGCGCACCAGCGCCTCTTCAAGATCACTGCCGACCTCGAGCTCAAGCGTGATGGTCGATTGGCCCTGCCGCGCTTCCGACGACATCTTCACGAGCCCGGGCAGGCTCTTGAGCGCCTCCTCCTGCTCTTCGAGGATCTCGGCCTCCAGCTCGGTCGGCGTCGCGCCCGGCCAGTTGGTGCTCACCGTGATGGTCGGCACGGTGATGTCGGGCGTGAGCTGGATGGGCAGCCCGAGCACCGAGAGCACGCCAAAGAGCACCACCAGGATGACGCCGACGGTGACGGTGACCGGGCGGCGGATGGCCCAGCCGATGACCCCGCTGCCCACGCTTTACTCCACGATTTCGAGGGGTTGGCCGGGGCGAACCCGCTCGTTGCCGCGCACGACGATCTGGTCGCCGGGCGCGATCTCACCGACGACAACCGCCTGCTCGCCCGCCGAGGCCTTGACCTCGACCGCGATCGATTCGGCCTTGCCGTCGACCACCTTGACCACGCGCACGCCTTGCGGGCCGCGCACCAGGGCGTCGCGCGAGACGAGCACGCCGTCGCCGACCGAGAGCGGGAAGCGCACGTCGACCGGCACGCCGGGCAGCAGCCACGGCGCCGCTTCGTCGGGCGTGAGGCGCACGCGGGCGGTGCGGGTGACCTCGTCGAGCGCGGGCACGATGCCGGCGATGCTCGCGCTCACTTCCGGTACGCCGGTCAGCTTGGCCTTGCCGCCCACGCGCAGGTGGGGCAGCAGGTCGGCGGCCACGTCGACGTCGATTTGCAGCGTGTCGGCCGAGACCAGGTCGACCACCGGCTGGCCGGGCGAGAGCCATTGCCCCGGCTCGACCCGGCGGCGGCTGATGACGCCGGCAAAAGGCGCGCGCACCGTGTGGCGATCGCTCTCGGCCTGCAGGCGTTTCACCGCGGCCACGCGGCCGCGGAGCTCGGCATCGAGCATCTCGACCCGGGCGCTGAACTTCTCGCGCTCGGCGTCGGTGACCACGGGGTGCGGCAGGCTGCGGGCGCGCTCCAGCTCGCGGCGCGCCTGGCGCAGCTCGGCTTCGATGCGAAGCTGCTCGGCGCGGGCCCCGGCGAGCGCGGGTTCGATCAGCGCGCGGTCGAGCACCACCAGCGCGTCGCCCTCGGCCACCCGGTCGCCGGCGCGGCCGTTGACGCGCTCGACCATGCCGGTCACCGCGGCGGCCAGCGCGGCCGTTTGCAGCGGCCGCGCATAGCCGAGGAAGGTGCGCTGCGTATCGAGCACGCCCGACCGCGCGGCGGCGACGCCCACCTTGGCCGGCGGCGGACCCCCGCCCCCACCCGGCGGCGCCTGCGAACCAGCCGGAGCCTCGGCGCAGGCGGTTGCGAGCAACGCCAGAAGCGCAACGAGCGCCCAGCGGGTGGGCGAGCCAACGGTCACGGCATGCCTCCTTTGCGCGCCGCCTGCAACAGCGCACAGCGCGCGCCGTCGTCCGGCGATCGGGCGACGACTTCTCATTTCTGCGCATCCCGCGGCCGGCCCGGCGCGTAGCCGCCGCCGAGCGCGCGATAGAGCTGAATCTGCTGGCTGAGCACGGCATGCCGGGCGCCGAGCACCGCGCGGGCCGATTGCTGGGCGCCGCGCAGGGCGGTCACCACGGGCAGAAAATCATCGAGCCCGGCGTCGTAGCGCGCCTGCGTCTCGTCCACCAGCGCGTCGGCCGCGGCGCGCTCCGCGTCGATCGCGGCCAGCGTCGCGCGGGCCCGATCCAGGCCGACCAGCGCGTCCTCCACCTCGGCCACCGCGGTCAGCGCCGATTCGCCCAACGCCGCCAGCGACGCATCCATCTCAGCGCGGCGCACATCGACCTCGGCCGAGCGTCGGCCGCCATCGATCAGCGAAGCGGCGAGGCCCGCGGTCAGGCTCCACAGCCATTGCGAGACCAGATCGGCCGGGCTCTGGCCGCCCAGGCCCACCGTGGCGCCCAACGTGAAGCGCGGGAAGCGATCGGCCAGCGCGGCGCCGATGCGCGCGTCAGCGGCGGCGGCCCGGTGCTGGGCGGCGGCCAGATCGGGGCGGCGCGTCAACAGCGCGCTTGGCAGGCCCACCGCGGGCAGTGCAGGGGCGTCAGGCAGC
>JAGQJJ010000160.1 GCA_020430675.1 Myxococcales bacterium | reverse complement strand
ACGTGGGCACCGCCGAAGCCATCGACGTGGTCATCGACGTGCGCGAGCGGGTCGCGCTCAACCCCCGGCCGCCGCGCATCTTCCTGCCCGTCGGCAGCCGCGTGCCGGTGCGCATCGACGGCGGCAGCGGCGCTTTCGACGTCGTCTTTGCGGGCGACGCGGTCGCGATTGAAGACCAGATCATTGAAGGCCGGGCCGTCGGTCGGGCCGACCTGCAGGTCACCGATCACTTCCTCGGTCTGCAGACGCAGATCCGCGTCGACGTGGTGGCGAGCCTCACCGCTGACATCGCGCCCTTTGATGACTCGTCGGTGTCGACGGCCATGAAAAACCCCGGCGACCTCAACGGCGATGGCATCGACGATCTGCTCGTAGGCATCGCCGAGGCCGACGTGGCGGCTGGAAACGGCGGCGCGGTCTATGTTTTTCACAGCGGTCCCGAAGGCATGGGCCCCGAGCCCGTGCAGGTGCTCGCCGGGCTTGGCCGCCTCGACGAGTATGGCCGAAGCCTCGCGGTGGGCGACCTCAACGGCGATGGGCAGACCGATCTGGTCGTCGGCGCGCGCCTCGCCGACATCGGCACCACCGACACCGGCGCCGCCTACGTGCACCTCGGCCAGCCCGATGGCACGTTTGCCGAAGAGCCTGCCTGGGTGCTCGGCGGCACCTTCAACTCCGACCACCTCGGCTGGTCGATGGCGGTCTGCGACTTCAATGGCGACGGTCGCCTCGACATCGCCGCCGGCGCCTTCTTGCACGAAGACCGCGAGGTCAACCCGCGCGCCAATGATCAGGGCGGCGTCTCGATCTTCCTCGGCTATGAAGACGGCTTCCTCGAACGCCCTGATCAGATCGTGCGCGGCGTGCATCTTGAGAACGGCCTTTGGACGGGCGACACCGGCCAGCGCCTCGCGACCGATCTGGCGGCGGGCGACATCGACGGCGACGGCTACTGCGACCTGGCCGCGAGCACGCTCAACTTCCGCGACGAGACGCGCGACATGCCCAATGTGGGCGCGGTGTTCATCTTCCGCGGCCGCGCGCCCGACATGCTCGGCCCGGGCGGCGTGACCGACCTGCCGGTGAAGGCCATCGTCAACGACGTCGAAGCCGACAACCAAGGCCAGTTCGGGCGCAAGATCGCGATGGGCGACGTCAATGGCGACGGCCTCGCTGATCTGATCGTCGGCCAGCACGTCGGCGACCAGGGGGGCAGCAACGCCGGCTCGGTGCATTTGTACCTGGGCGGCCCGCTGCCGGACGGCCCGGCGGCGATGTACACCTCGGCCGGCACCCAGGACTGGATTGCGATGGGCACCGCCAATGACAGCTTTGGCATCGCGGTCGCGGTGGGCGATGCCACCGGCGATGGCCTCGATGACATCATCATCGGCGCCTGGACGGAAGACTTCGCCGGCAAGGGCGACGCGGGCGGTGTGTTTGCCTGGGCCGGCGTGCAGGATGGCGTGCCCGCCGTCGATCCGACGCGCGTGTGGGAAGGGCGGGCGACGTCCGACCTGCTCGGCGAGGCGGTCGAAGTCATCGGCGACGTGACCGGCGACGGCCTGCCCGATGCGGTCGGCCAGGCGGCGCGCGAAGACAGCAACGGCCGCGACCTCGGACGCACCTATATCCTGCGCAGCGAGCCGCCGCCGCCGCCGCCCGACCCCGAAGGCGAGCCGGTGGAAGCGCCGCCGCAACTGCTTGAGCTGACCGTCGTCGATGAGATCGGCAACGGCTGGTATGGCCGCGCGATCGCGCTGCTCGGCGATGTGGACGGCGACGGCCACGAAGACGCTGCGGTCGCCGCTCCGTTTGTCGCCGAGCAGAGCGCCGCCGGCATGCGCAGCGGCCTGGCGTGGCTCTATCGCGGCGACGGCGATGGCATCGAACGGCAGCCGGCGGCCACCGTAGGCGCCTTCCTCGGCCACACCGGCTTCGACCTGCTCGGCTACGCGGTGACGCCCGCGGGCGACTTCGACGGCGACGGCCGCCCCGACTGGGCGCTGCTCATCCGCGATGACGAACGCCCGGGCAACTTCAACAACCCCGGCTATGCCCCGGTCGAAGGCGAATGCCCGCCGCCGCGCAACAACTCGGGCGGCGTCTATGTCTTCCGCGGTCGAAGCGACGGCACCCTCGCCGCCGCGCCCTCGTTTGTCTTCTTCCCCGACGAAGCGAACATCAGCCCCGAAGCGCTGGCCGGCGGCGCCGACTTTGATGGCGACGGCTACGACGATCTGATCCTCGGCAGCCTGCGCTCCGATCCGAGCAACCCCGATGGCAACGGCAACCTCAACGACGCCGGCGCGGTGTGGATCATCGGCGGCCGACCCGCCGATCCCGACGACCGCCAGACCGTCATCTGCGAGCCCATCTGGAAGCAGGAAGGCACCGAAGTCGGCGCCAACCTCGGCTGGGCGGTCACAGCGGTCGGTGACATCGACGGCGATGACTGCGATGAGATGGCGTGGTCCGCGCGCCTCGAAGACGGCGCCGACATCCGCAATCAGGGCGTGGTCTACGTGGCGTTCGGCGCTGGCGCCCCCGGCTGTCGGCCCGGTCCGCGCGTGATCAAGCTCACCGCCGGCGAGATCGACGCTCAGCTCGGCTGGTCGCTGGCCGCGGGCGACGCGGATGGCGATGGCATCCCCGACCTGGCCGCCGGCGCCCTCATCCACCGCCGCGACAACCAGAGCGTCGGCGGCGCGTGGGTCGTGCCCGGCAGCTACCTGCGTGGCCTCAGCCCAACGCCGCTCGTGCGCAACCTGCCGGGCAACGGTGAGGCGATCAACCCGCAGGGCACGACCTGGCTCGCCGAGGGCACCACGGTCAACGAACGCGCCGGCAGCGCCGTGGCCTTGCTACCGGGGCGCGTTGCGGTCAGCGCCACGCTCAGCGACTTCACCGGTGTGCCGTTGGTCGGTCTCGTGCGCGTGCACGACGTGACACCCTCGGGCGTGAACCCCGAACCCTCTGCGGTGTTGGTCGGCGAGACCTGGCGGCCCGAAGGCCGGGTGGGGGAGTACATGGCCAGCGGCACCGTCGACGGCAACCCCGCGCTCATCGTCGGCGGCTATCAGGGCCAGGGCACCGGCCTCGACAACGGCTCGGCCTACGTCATCACGCTTGACGAGTAGGCGTCACCCGATGGCCGCCTCGAATCGTCGGCGGCCATCGCCACGAACCAACGCGCCGTGGCACACCGAGATGTTGTCAAAATCCCAGCCGAGCACCTTCTGCATGCTGCGGTCGTAGGCCGCCCGATCCTTGATGCTGCCGCGATACAGGCGGCTCGTCGTCAGCTTGCCCTTGGCCCCGGTCATCATCAGCAGCAGCCCCAGCCCGAACGAGACCGGCTCGACAAAGTTGAAGACCACATCGGTCACCACCAACGTCCGGCTTGGCCGGTGCAGAAAAACCGTCTCATTGACCTTGGGCATGCCTTCGAGCCGCGCCACATCGATGGCGCCCTGCCAGTCTTCGGGCGCTTCGGTCGGCAGCAGCGCGTCGAACGTGATGTCGGCGCGCTTCTGGTCCAGCCCCGGCGCCAGCCAGACCTTGGCATCGGGCCAATGGCTCTTGGCCTTCGGCAGAAACAGGTGGTGAAACATATTGGGCGCCACCAGATGCTTCACCGGGCCGAGCGCGTCGATCTCGGCCCGCAGCGCGTCATCGCACCGAATCGGAGAATGCACCCAGAGCGACCCATCGGGCAGCCGCGCGACGGTCATGCGCGTGCCAAAGACCGTGCCGAGCAGCTTGAGGGGAAACCAGGCGGTCCACAGACCTTCGCCGAGCGCTTCGAGCATGGGGGCGTCCTCCAGGGGCGTGTGGTCGCGAGCATCAACGATCGGCCGTGGGTGGGCAATGCACTTGCGCGGTGGCCGCGCACAGAGGATCTTCGCGCCTGCCCAGCCCATGGAGCGAGCGGATGGACCCCCTCTACACCGGCAGCGAGCTGCGCGATCGCCTCGCCAACGAGCGCACCCTGCTCGCGTGGATTCGCACCGCCCTGGCGCTGATGGCCTTCGGCGTCGCCCTGGCCAAGTTTGCCCTCGTGTTGCGCCTCGCCGCCGTCGACCACGCGATCAGCGTGCCGTCGCCCGTGTTCTCCAAGAGCGTCGGCGCGAGCCTGATCGGGCTGGGCGGCGCGGTCGCGTTGATGGGCGCCTGGCGCACGCGCACCTATGCGCGGCTGGCCACGCCGAGCGACAAGCCGCCCTCGGCGACCGCGTTGTGGCTGACCGCTGGTGGCACCGTCTTCCTCGCGGTGGCGCTGATCGGCTACGTCCTCTTCACGTAGCGGCTTCGCCCTTCTTTTCCTCGGGCTTCGGCCGTGTAAACAGCAAGAACGCCATCGCCGGCCGCTTCGAGGCGTCGCGCATCGCAAAGTGCACGCCGTCGTACTGCCACCCTGCGCTGGTGTACTCGTTGACCAGCCGCGTCATCTCTTCATCGGTCACGGTGCTCGTCTCGACGTAGCGAAACTCGGTCTGCAACTTCACCTCCCACCGGGCTTTTTTAAATCCTGCACAAATCGGTGGACCTTTTGTCCGATCCTGCGCATCAATAAAACAAAATTCCGACCGGAAGGGTGCTTATTATGCTGCCCGATTTGGAGAACGCGACGCCGACCGAAACCCTCAAATGGGGCTTCGAGCAGTTCGGCGACCGCATCGCGCTCTCGACCGCGTTTGGTCCGACCGGCCTGGTGCTGATGCACCTCGCGGCGCAGGTCCGGCCGGGGGTCAAGGTGTTCTTCCTCGACACGCGCTACCACTTCGACGAGACGCTGCAGATGATCGATCGCGTGCGCGCGCGGCTCGACGTTGATCTGGAGGTGCTCACGCCCGAGCTGACCGTCGCCGAGCAGGCGCGGCAGCACGGCGACGCGCTCTACGTGATCAACCCTGACCGCTGCTGCGCGATCCGCAAGGTCGAGCCGACGCGACGCATGCTGAGCGGGCTCGACGCCTGGGTCGCCGGCCTGCGCCGCGATCAGGGCAGCACGCGCGCCCAGGTGCCCGTCGTCGAGCGCCGCAAGGTCGACGGCCGCCCGCTGGTCAAGCTCAACCCGCTGGCGCGCTGGACGCACAAGGACGTCTGGCGCCATGTCTTCGCCCACGACCTGCCCTACAACCCGCTGCACGACGACGGCTACGCCTCGATTGGCTGCTGGCCCTGCACCGCCGCCACGCCCGACCAGAGCGACGAGCGCTCGGGCCGGTGGGCCGGCTCGTCGAAGACCGAGTGCGGGCTGCATACGCTTCTCTGATCGGCGCCGCGCGTCCCGCCTACTGGTTGGTGACGCAGAGGCCAAAGCCGCGCACGCGCGAATCCACCATCAAGCTCAATCGCTCTTCGCACGCCTGCCGGTCAGGGCAGGGGGCCTCGTAGCCGCCGGTGTCGCACAGCGTGCGGCAGATGCGCTCGCGGCCGAGCGGGCCGGTGCAGTACAGCCCCTGCGCGCAGTTGTCACCGCCCGTCGCCAGGTTCTGGCACAGCGCGCCATCGCGGTTGCCCGGGCCGTCGAGCATGGTGCACGAGCCGACGAGCACGCCGTCGTTGCGGATCGTGAAGCTGCACTTCTGACCGGCGGCGCAGCCGGCGCCGGTGAACCAGTTGCAGTTGCGCGGCCCGCAGAGGCCGCCCTCCGCGCCGATCGTCGCGGTGATATTGGCGCAGCGCCCGTCATCGGGGCAGCCGGGATCGGGCGCCGCCGGATCGCAGGCCGCCTGGCAGACGCTGAAGTTGCAGACCAGGCCGTCCTGGCAGGGCTGCGGCAACCCCCACTCATCGACGCAGTCATCGCCCGCCCGCAGCTCGCCCGCGGTCGTGCAGATCGTCGCCGCGCCCTTCAAATGGCAGTAGGGCCGGTCTGGCGGACACCCGTTGGGATCGACGCCGACCTTGCAGCCGTCCCCCTGCTGACACCGCCCCATGTCCTCGCGCGCCCCGGGGATATGCACGCAGAACTGCCCCGGATCCTCGCAGGCGACCGCGCGCAGCCGCGGATCGCAGGGCGGGCCATCGAGCGGCCCCAGGTCGGGCGGCGGCCCCATATCGGGCGGCGGAGGCCGCATATCGGGCGGCGGCGCCATGTCGACCGGCGGCACCCACAGATCTGCGGGCGCCGCGTCCTCCGGCACGTTCACGTCGGGCTGCAATCGCTGATCGACCGCCTGGTCGACCACCACCGCGTCCACGACCGCCGCCTCCTCGTCATCGCAGGCCCAGAGCCCGCCCCAGACCAACACGAGCGCCATGCTTCGCCGCATCATCTCATCCCCATCTTCGCCGCATCCCAGGGCCGCCATTCTCGACAGACGCGCCGGGCGGGTCAACGGCTCGCGCCCGGTTCGGCGGTAGACTGCGACGCGCCACCCGGATACACTCGCGCCGCGGCCTGACGAGGCGTGAATTCGTGCAGATTTGTCCGACTTGCGGCGCCAGCTACGACGACTCCGCGCCCGGCCGTTGCCCGGCCGATGACGCGCGCCTCGTCGCCGTCCGCGAGGGATCGGAGGAAGACGCCGAGCTGCTCGGCACGCTGATCGACGGCCGCTATCGGGTCGACCAGAAGCTCGGCCGCGGCGGCATGGGCAGCGTCTACCTCGGCGTGCAGACCGCCGTCGGCCGACCGGTCGCGATCAAGGTCCTCGACTTCAGCGTCTCGCGCGACGTGCACCGCGTCCGCCGCTTCTTGCAGGAGGCCCGCGCCGCCAGCGCCTTGTCGCACCCCAACACCGTCACCACCCACGACTTCGGCCAGACGCCCGATGGGCACCTCTACATGGTCATGGAGTTCGTGCCGGGCGACACGCTCAACGAGCGCCTCACCCGTTCAGGGCCGCTCGACCCCCGCCAGGCCGGGCGCATCGCGGTGCAGATCCTCGCCGGCCTCGAAGCGGCCCACGCGCTCGGCATCGTGCATCGCGACCTGAAGCCCGACAACATCATCTTGTCGCCCCGCCCCGGCGCGCCCGATCTGGTCAAGGTGCTCGACTTCCGCCGGGCGCGCATCGGCCTTGGTGACGAACCGGGCATCACCCGCAGCGGCCAGGTCTTCGGCACACCGGCCTATATGGCGCCCGAGCAGGTGCGCGGCGAGCGCTGCGATGGCCGCGCCGACCAATACGCCGTCGGCCTGCTGCTCTACGAGATGCTGGCCGGCCGGCGCCCGTTCAACGACCCCGACCCGGTCGCCGCCATGCTCACCCGTCTTGAGCGGGCCGCGCCGCCGTTCGGCCAGCTCAAGCCGCCGGTGGTCGTGCCCGCCGCCTTCGAGACGATCACGCTGCGGGCGCTCGAGCGCGCGCCCAACGATCGCTTCCCCGACGTCGGCACCATGCGCGTGGCGCTCGACTCGGCGATCGGCGACACCCCGGCGACCCCGCCCGCGAGCCCCGCCTCCGAGCCGCCGAACGCCGATCGCGGCCAGTTCAGCCTGGCCCTGACGCTGCCGCAGGTCGAGGTCACCCCGCAGGACGCGCCGACCAGACCCTACTCGCCCCCTGGCCGCCGCGCTTGGATCGCGCCGAGCGTCATCGCTTTGACGCTGGCCGCCGGGCTGCTCTGGTACCTCAGCCGCGACCAGCCCCGGGCGGCGGCCGGCGCCGACGAAGCGGCGAAGCCCATGGCCGCGGCCTCGATCGCTGATTTCGGCGCCGCATCCGCGGTCGATCTGGGCGCGCCACCCGCCCTCGACGCCGCCTTGCCCGTGCGCGTCG
>JAGQJJ010000159.1 GCA_020430675.1 Myxococcales bacterium | reverse complement strand
CCGCAACGGCCGGCAGGAGCGGGCGTGCATCGAGGCCAATCAGTGCGACGGGCTGCGGTTCGATCCGACGGACCCGTGTGAGATGGTGAAATGCGACGGCGGCCTGCACTGCGTACCCGGCGTCGGCGACTGCGTCGAGTGCCTCAGCGATGATCATTGCGGTGGCGGCGAGACCTGCGTCGACAACGCCTGCGAGCCGCTGCCGGCGGGCGCCGACCGCGAGGCCAGCTCGTGGGACGACGGCAACCAGGTGCCGCAATGCCAGGGCCAGGGCGATTGCACTGCCGACGAAGAGTGCCGGCCGCTGCCGGGCCTCAACTTCGACACCTGCCTGCTCGCCTGCGACGCCGACCTGGCCTGCCCGCCCGACTTCCAGTGCTGCAACCCGCGGCTGCAGGGCGACCCCTACTGCATCTCGAGCAGCAACCGCCTGATCGGCGTCGCCTGCCAGTGACGGCGCGGCGCGTCCGGGCCTGAGGCATGGTCGACATCCTCGTCACCGGCGCGGCCGGCTTTGTGGGCGGGGCGCTGCGCCGGCGCCTTGAGTCGACGGGGCGCGCCGCGGCGGGCCTCGACCTGCGCGGCGCGGTGGCCTTCACGGCCGACATCACCGATCCGCAAGCGCTGACCGAAGCCTTCCGCGCGGCCGCGCCGCGGGTGGTGGTGCACGCCGCCGCGCGCGTTGACGACCGGGGCACCGAAGCCGAGTTCTGGCGGGTGAACGTCGAAGGCACGCGCCACGCGCTCGCCGCGGCGCGGGCGGTCGGGGTGCAACGCTTCGTGTAGATCTCGTTGATCGCCGTATCAGTAAAAAAAAAACCGGGCGAGAGCGATGAACACACCCCGCTGGCGCTCGACGCTGGGGGCTATTTTGGCACCAAGGCGATCAGCGAGCGGTTGGTGCGCGAGGCCGAGGGCCCACCCGAACGTGTGGTCGTGCGCCCCGGCGACGTCTTCGGCCCCGGCTCGGTGCCCTGGGTCGAGCGCCCGTTGGCGCTGATGCGGCGCCATACGCCGGTGCTGGTCGGCGGCGGCCGGGGCCTCATCGCTCATACGTGGATCGAGAACCTGCTCGACGGGCTGGTGCTGGCCATCGACCATCCCGCGGCGCCGGGCGGGGTGTTCACCGTGACCGATGGCGTGCAGACCACGACCTGCCGCGACTACTTCGCCCGCCTCGCCCGCGCCGCGGGCCTGCGTCCACCCCGCGTCTCGGTGCCGGTGCCCGTCGCCTTGCTGACCGCTCGGCTCGGCGCGCGGCTGGGCGTGCCGGTGCCGTTCACCGCTTCGGCCGTCACCTACCTGGCGCGGCGGTCGACCTACCGCATCGACGCGGCGACGCGCGTGCTCGGTTATCGCCCGCGGGTTGGGCTGGACGCGGCCATGGCCGCGTTGAGCGGCGCGTTCTGACCGCGTCGCGCCGTCTGGTCAAAGGCGCGCGATTCGCATGGACTTCGACGGCGGGTCGGAGTAGGGCTCACAACCCGGAGGCTTGATGGGCCACAATCTTCACTTCCTCAGCCGTCTCGAGCGGCTCGACCAGCGGTCTCTGGATCTGGCCCTCGGACTGTATCGCGATCCGCTCGCGGTCAAGCTGGTGCTCGGTTCGGTCGAGTTGCCGAGCGCGGGCGACCGAGTGGCGCTGGCGCTGACCGACGAGACCGAGCCTCCGTATGTCATCGTCGCTCGCGATGGTGCCTTCATCACCTGTCTCTCGCGTGGCATGCGCGTCGGCGGGTTGCCGGTCGTCGGTCGCGCGGTCATCGATGAAGCGTTTGTCGACTCGGCGCGCGTCGGGCGGGCCGATGCGCGCATTGCGATGCGCGGCGGCCTGCTGGCGCTCATGAAGCGCGTGGTCACCGCCGGTCATCGGCTCGCTCGCGAGGACTTTGAGGCCGCCGCGCTCATGGCGCCGCTGCTGCACACCGTCCTGCTCGAACTCGCCCGCGGCGACGCCAAGTTTGTCGATGACGTGCAGCGCTCGATGTCGCTCCGACGCCTGCGGCGTACGGATCCGCAGACAGTGGGTACGCTACGGCGCTACGCCACCTCGGTCAGCACGATGCGCCATGTCCTCCTGATGCTGATCCCCTCGGTTCAGCAGGCGCTGGATCATGGGGAACTGCAAGTCGACGCAGGCGTGCTGGGCGACCTTGGTGTGTTTGCCGGTGACCTCGGGGGCGTCGCCGCTGCCGCTTGTTTTG
Organism: Myxococcales bacterium; assembly: GCA_020430675.1. The sequence goes on along the minus strand of JAGQJJ010000159.1, from coordinate 5,548 downwards.
CGGCCGAGGTCGGCCCCAGCCTGCTCGACCCTTATGCGCGGCGGTGGCGCAAGGCCCATAGCATCCGCTCACTGGTGCCCTCGCTGGTGGGGCTGTTGGGCCTCGGCACGCGCCACCCCAAGGTTCGGGCCGAGGTGCTCGAGGTGCTGGCCCAGCGCACGGCGCCGATCTTTGGCGATGAGGACGCCCAACTTGCGGGTGCGCTCGCCGGGCAGGTGACCAAGCTGCTCGATGATCAGGCGTTTCTTGAGACGGTGGTGGGGGAGCTGCGCCAGACCATGGTCGACGCGGTCCAGGCTGCAGATGAAACGCGCTCGGTCAAGGTCCCCACCTCATTTGTCGATGGCCTGCTCGCGACTCTTCCGCGGCATTGGCTGGGTTCGCGGGTCGGCATAGGCAGCATGGCCGTCTATGCCGCGTGGGGTGCGATGTTGGAGCCGGCCGCGCTCTATCTGCCGGCGGCCTATCTATCGGCCATGGATGCCAGCCTTGACCTCGACCGCGTGCGGGAAGCGCTGGCCGATGCAGTGCGCTGGGAGGGTCGCGACCTGCCCATCACCCGCGACGCACCCAAGGTGGGGCGCAATGATGCCTGTCCGTGCGGGAGCGGGCGCAAGTACAAGCGGTGTTGCCTCGGGAAGTAGGCAGCCTCGCTGGACCATCTGACCTTCAGGTCAGCGCGTGCAGCCGGTCTCAGGGTGGGCGGCCGCGCCGTCCGGGCAGCGGGCGTCGCGCCATTTGGCGCCCGGGGCGCGGATGTGCTCGCGGGCCAGGGTGAGCTGGGCCTGCATGCCGCGGTTCTGGTCGCGCAGAAACTGGTTCTGCTCTTCGATGAGGCGGTTCTGCCGCAGCAGCAGCACCTCGCCGATCAGCAGCGCAAAGATCGACGCGGTGCTGACCAGGGTGGCCAGCATCCAACCGCGCACGCGGCTCCAGGTGACGTACGAGACCAGGCTGGCGCCGCCCTCCAGGACCCGCTCGAGCGCGTCGCGGCGTTGACCGGCCTCCCAGGCGGTCAGCGCGGCCTGGCCCTTGTGCACGACGTCGCCGAACGTCCCGGGCCGCGGCAGGCGCAGCAGGCGGAAGATCGGGCCGCGCAGGGCGTAGAGCGCCAGCGCCAGCGCGGCCAGGGCGACGACGGCAAGCGCGACGGCGATGGCGACCGTCTCGACCTCATTCGCCACCGCGCCGAGCAGGTCGCCGAGGAAGATCGCCGAGGCGGCGAGCGCGACGGTGAAGCCGAAAAACAGCGCGAGGCGGTCGGATTGCCGAGCGCTGCGGCGCATCAGGGCCGCCCGATGCGCGGCGCCGCGCGCCTCGTCGGGGGACGACCTGGCTCGCACGTCGCGCTCTTGCGGCTGCCGTGCGCCACCGGGCGTCGCGGAGCGCTCATCGGTCACGGTTCTTCTCCATGCAGCGCGTCGACCCCCGTTGTGGCACGGGCCGGCCGCGCTGCCAATGGCCGGCAGCGCGATGCCATCCCGCGCCGCGCGCGTGGGGCAGCAACCCGGTCGGGTGGTCGCCGCCCATCAGGGGGCAATGTCATCATTTCGCGCTGTTCAGGGCTGGCATGATCGAAGTCTTCCGCGCTGCGCTTCGAATACGTCCATTGCCATCAGCCCTGATCGGCCACGCCGGAGAGATGCGCGGAAACTAAACGTTTTCTTGGATCCAACCCAGCGTCGAGCCTAACTTGGCGGGGCAGGATGGGGCGGTCGCCTTCACCGGGGGGTCAGCGCCGACCGCGCCCATTCGCGTCATCCTCACAGCAAAACGAAGAGCGACGGCTGATGCGCCAACCGGCGGAGGAGACCGCCCTCCAGATCCTGCTCGAGTTCGCCCGCGCTGACGAGATCGGCGACGCCTATGCGTTGCCCGAGCGCCCGACCCGGTACTTTCTACGACGGCGGCAAGGCGGCTATGTCGAGGGCGTGCTGCGGTGGAATGCGGCGCTGCTTCGGCGCATCGCCGCCATCCGGACCCGTGGCGCGAGCCCCGAAGACCGGCAGGTGGTCGGGCGGGCGCTGCGCAGCTTCCTCGCGGACTTCGGTTGGGAGGAACAGGAAGCGCGCATCGTCGAGGCCATCGGCGCCGGGCGGGCGGTGGTCATCACGATTCGGTCGGCGGCGGCCGAGCTGTTCCGGCTGCCCTGGCCGCTCCTCACGATCGGCGAGTCTGATCGCCACCTCGGCGCCTTGCCCGAGGTGCTCTTCCGCAGCGAGTGGCCCGAGACGCACACGACCCCCGCGGCCCAGAACGCCGAGCCCGAGCGCGTGGTGGTGGCCTGGTCGTCGGCGACGCGGCCGGTGCCTTGGGGGCGACACGTCGACGCCATTCAGAGCGCGTGCGACGCGGGTGACGTGCCCTTCGATCGCACGGCGGACGTGGTGGCCAACGCCACGCCACGGGCGCTTGTCGAACGGCTGGCGCAGGCGGATCCGACCCGGCCGGTCGGCATCCTGCACCTGCTCTGCCACGGCGCCGCGGTGGGGGACTCTTTCGGCCTGGGCCTTCATGGCGAGGACGGTGCGCCGGTCGCCGTCGACGCGGCCATGATCCGCGAGCTGCTCGGGCCTTTTGCCGACCGCGTTCGACTCGTGGTGGTCTTGGCCTGCGACGCGGCGAACGACGGGCCCTGGGACGCGACGCTGGGCAGCGTGGCGCAGGCGCTTCACCGCGCGGGTTTCGCGGCGGTGATCGCGCCGCGCTATCCGCTCTCGGCGGCGGGCTCGGTCACGCTGACGCGCCACCTTTACGGCGCCCTGCTCGGCGGCCCCGCATCGCTCGAAGAAGCGGTGCGCCAGACGTGCCGGCAGCTCGTCGTCGAGCACCCCGATGACATCGAGTGGCTGTCGCTTCAGCTCTTCGCGCGGGCGGCCGACGGCGTCGACAGCCGCCCGGTGACCTTTCGGCCCTATCGCGGCCTGCTCTCGTTCGAGGCCCGCCACGTTCGGTTCTTCTTCGGCCGCGATCCCGAGCGGGCGCAGACGCTGGCGCGGTTGGAGGCGTTGCACGCGCGGGGCGCGCCGCGGTTTCTCGTGGTGGCCGGGGCTTCGGGCACGGGCAAATCGTCGATGGTGCTGTCCGGCGCCGCGACCGATCTGCTCGCGCGCGACCGCGCGGCCGAAGCGGCGCCCGCGTCACACAGCGCGCTCGAACGGGTCGTCGAGCAGCTCCGGCGGCTGCTGCCGGGCATCGAGAGTCCGGCCATCCGCGAGGGGGCGCGCCAGTTCGTCGAAGCCATGCCATCGGGCGCCGGGGCCGCGGCCGGCTGGCGCGTGGAGGCCATGCGCCCGGGGTCGAGCCCCTTGCGGCGCCTCGAAGCGGTGCTCAAGGGCAACGATTCGCCCGCGTTGCTGCTTGTCGTCGACCAGTTTGAGGAGCTGTTCACCCAAGACATCGACCCCGCCGAGCGCGACGCCTTTGCGCGCCGGTTGTGGCAGCTTTCACAGGTCGAGCGGCCGCGGGTGGACGTCGTGGTGACCATCCGGGTCGACTTTCTGGGCCATTGCGGCCAGGTGGCGGTCGACGACGCCGGGATGCGGCTCGACAAGATCGCCTACAGCGATGACCACCAGATCTTCGTCGCCCAGCTCGACCCGACCCAGCTTCGCCAGATCATTGAAGCGCCGGCCCACAAGGTCGGGCTGCACCTCGAGTCGGGTCTGGCCGATCGCATGCTGGCGGACGTCGCCGGCGAGCCGGGCGCGCTGCCGGTGCTGCAATACGCGCTCGATCAGCTCTGGCAACAGCGGGCCGGTCGGCGGCTGACCCAGGCCGCCTACGAGGCCATGGGCGGCGTCACCGGCGCCTTGCACGGCAAGGCGGACGCCATCATCGCCGGCCTCGACGAGCTGCATCGCCAGCAGGCGCGGCGGCTGCTGGTGCGCCTCGTCTCGCTCAACGATGACGGCGCCAGCGACACGCGCCGCCGGGCGCTGGTCGATCAGGTGCGGCCCGCCGATCCCAGCGAAGCGGCGGCCTTCGACGCGGTGCTGGCCGAGCTGGTCGATGCCCGGCTGCTGTTCCGCGGCGAGGAAGAAGGCCGCGCCAGCGTCGAGGTGGCCCACGAGGCGCTGATCCGCCGGTGGTCGCTGTTGCGCGAATGGCTCAACGACGACCGCGACATGCTGCGGCAGGTCGCCGAGATCGAGGCCTGGGCGACGCAGTATGCCGCCTATGAGACGCCGCTGCGGGGCGATCAGCTCGGCTATGCCAAACAGGTGCGCGACAAGTACCCCGGCCAGCTCAGCGACCAGGCGATTCGCTTCATCAACGAGAGCGAAGCGGCGGCCGCGCTGGCCCAGCATCGCCGACAGCGGCTGACTCGCATGGTCATCGCAGTGGTGGGCCTGACGGCGGTGGTGATGGGCGTGCTGGCCATCCGCGCGTGGCAGGCGGCGGTCGCGGCCGAGGCGGCGACCGTTGACGCGGTTGAAGCGCGGGGCCTGGCCGAAGATGAGAAGCGCAACGCGCTCGCGCAGAAGGCCGAGGCCGAGAGCGCGCGCGGTCAGGCGGAGCAGGCGGTCGAAGACACCCGCCGGGCCGAAGAGAACACCCGGATGGCGTTTGTCACCAACCTGGTGGGCCGCCTCGACGAAGACCGCGCGCTCGCGGCCGCGCTGTTGCTGACCTCTGCCCGTTATCGCAACGCCGCCGACGAGAGTCAGTCGGCCGAAGACGTCGCCTACTGGTCGCGGTGGACAAGGACCGCCGCCGACCTCTTGAGTCAACCGATCCCGCGGACGCGGCTGCACCTCGGTGCGGTGGATCTGCATGGGCCGGCAGGCGCGGTGGCGAGCGCAGGCGCGGTCGCCGCGATCAGCCCCGATGGCACGAAGGTCGCCGTCGTCTACAGCGACCAGACGATCCGCGTCTGGCAGAGCGATGGTCGCGGGGATCCGGTGGCGACGTTCTCGTCGCTTTCGGTGCCGGCCGGCAGCAATCTCTCCCGCGGCCGGGCGCGGGCGGCCAGCCGATCCCCGCGCCTGCCGGTCAAACCTCGCCAGCGCGGCGTCGAGCCCTGGTGGCGGACCGCGGGCTGGCGGGCGCGCTCGGACGATGGCGCAGAAGCGGCCGAGCCCGCGGCGAAGCCCGCTGAGCCCGCCGAGCCCGATGACGGGGCGGCTCGCCCCTGGCAAGGTCTGATCTGCGGCTGGCGACCCGACAGCGAGGCGCTCCTGCTCTGCGGAGACGGCGTGCATGTCCTGGAGCTGAAATCGGGCGACGTGACCCCGCTGTACCGCCGCGGTCGAGCCAGCGCCGCGGTCTGGTGCGCCGACGCCGTGAGCGCGCGCATCGCCGCGCCGGCGATCCATGACACGCCCGTCGCCGACGAAGCGGGCACCACGGCGCGCGAGAAGGGCTTCGCGGTGTGGCGCGCGGGCACGGCCGAGTGGTTCGTGCCCGTCGATGGTGCGCTTGGCGGGCTCGCCTGCTCGGTCGATGGCCAGACCATCGCCGCCGAGTATGTGCCCGTCGATGGCGCCGGACAGCGCGTCCGGCTGTGGCTGGCCTCGATGCCGACCCGCGAGATCGAGCTTGAGCG
>JAGQJJ010000015.1 GCA_020430675.1 Myxococcales bacterium | reverse complement strand
GAAGGCCAGAGCTGGCGCACGATGCTGGCCGAGGACGACCCGGCGACCCGCAGCGACGAGCGGCTCGCCGAGCACCTGCGCGTTCTGCTTCGGGTCACCGAAGCGCTGGCCTTCGCCCACGCGCAGGGCGTCATTCACCGCGACCTGAAGCCCGAGAACGTGATGGTCGGCCGCTTCGGCGAGGTCTACCTGCTCGACTGGGGCATCGCGGTGACGCTGCGCGACGACGCCGACCCGCGCGTTCCGCGGCTCTCCGAAGAGACCGACATCACCGGCACGCCGCATTATATGGCGCCCGAGATGGCGTCCGGCGCGCGCGATCGGCAGGGCCCGGCCACCGATGTCTTCCTGCTCGGCGCCACGCTGTATGAGGTGCTGACCGGCCGGACGCCGTATCAAGGGCGCACCCCGTTGTCGTTGATGGTCGCCGCCACGCGGGGCCGGATCGAGCCGCTGCCGCCGTTTGTCGACCGGCGATTGGGCGCGCTGACCCTCGAAGCGATGCGCCTCGACCCGGCCGAGCGGCCGGCTTCGGTGACGGCGCTGGCCGACCGGATTCGCGCGTGGCTCGAACAGCGCCCGGCGCTGCGGCTGCTGGATGACGCCGCCGGACGCATCGCGGCGCTGGAGGCGGCCGTCGAGGCGCCCTCGGTCAACCGGATGGCGCGCGAGGCCGACTTTGACGGCATCCGCGCCACGCTGGCCCAGGTCGCGCCGCTGCTGCCGGCGGGCGTCGTCGAGCCGTTTGCGGGTCGGGCGGCGGTGGCGATGGCGCGCGTCGCGTTGGCCGAGGGCGATCCCGAGGCGGCGCGGGTGCGGCTGAGCCTGCCCGGCGTGCAGATCGACCCCGAGGTGCTGGCGCCGCTCGAGATGACCATCCGCCAGCAGCGGCTGGAGCAGGCGCGCAAAGCCGCCGAGGCCGAGAAGATGGACCGCCGCGTCGGCCGGCGGGTGCGCGGCATCGTGGGCCTGCCGCTCGGCGCGTTGTGGGTCTTGCTTCCGCTGCACGCGGCGGTGACCGGGGCCATCCCGCCGCTGACCGTCGTCGCAACCGGCAACGCGGCGATCGGCCTCGTCGTGCTCGCTTTGTTTGCCGCCCGCTGGCAGCATCTGGGCGGCACGGTGCCCAACCGGCTGCTGCTGCTGAGCTGGATCATCGCCACCTTCGGCTTCGCCCTGTTCGAGTATTGGGGCGACCGGCAGGGCTTTTCGCCCCAGAACGTCTACGTCATTCAGCTGCTCATGGTGACCATCATCGCGGGCATCTACTCGATCGGCATCGAGCCGCGATCGTGGCCGGTCATCTTCACCACCGCCGCGGCCACATTTGTGGGTGCCATGCTGCCCGACCAGGTGATGGCGGTCACCGCGGCCAACAACTTCTTCATCGTTGCAATCCTGCTCTACGCGGCCTGGACGATGCCTCGAACCCCGGCGCGGTCAGGCGCCTGATCAGCGCGGCGCGAGCCGCGCGAGCAGCGGTGGCAGCACCAGCAGATCGGCGGCCAGCGCGCTGACCATCGCCGCGGCGCAGAGCAGCCCGAAATGCGCCGTGGGCGTGAAGGGCGCGGGCAGCAGCGACAGGAAGCCGGCGCAGATCACCACCGAGGTCATCACCAGCGCTCGCCCGGTGCCACGCGCGGTCTGGAGCGGCGACTCACGGCCCCAGGCGATGGTGAAGTGCAGCGCGTCGTCGACCGCGATGCCGATGGCGATGGCGCCGGTCATGCTCGTGCCCAGATCGAGCGGCACGCCCAGCAGCCACATCAGGATGAAGTTGAGGAAGACCGGCACCAGCGTCGGCAGCGCCACCGCCAGCGCGCGGCGCACCGAGCGCAGGGCCAGCACCACCAGCAGCTCGATGAGCAGCGCGGTCGAGAGCAGGCTCCACAGCAGCGTATCGACCAGCGCCGCCTGGGCGCCGACGAGCAGCGCGTGGTGGCCGGTCAGCTCCAAAGCGAAGCCGCGGCGACCCAGCGTCTGCTCGAAGCGCGCGCGCAGCGCCGCGTGCAGCCGATCGAGCGCCTTCGCGTCGAGGTGGTCGATGAGCAGCGACAAGCGCAAGCTGCCGCCGCTGACAAAGCCCCGCAGCGCCGGATCGGCCAACGCCGCCGCGCGCTCGGCGATCGGGGGCAGGCCGTCGGTGCCGGTCACCCGCGACGTGGCCTCGCGCAGCAAGAGCGGCGCGCCCATCGCTTTGCGGGCACCGGGCAGCGCCTCGGCGGCGCGGGCGAAGGCGTCGATCGCGTCGAGCGCTTCGGGCATCACTTCAGGCGACGGCGCGGTCAGCACCATCTCGACGCTGCTCAGGCCCAGGCCACTGGCCGCGATGGCCTCGTGTTCGGCGCGCACGCGCATGTCGGGGCCGAAATAGTGCACGCCGCCGGGGCTGACCGGCAGCGCCCACAAGGCCACCGCGCCGCCCGCGATCAACGCCGCCGCCAGCGCGGGATAGCGCCACCGCTGGTTCAGCCCATGCCCCACCAGCGCGGCGGCCACGCGCCCCAGAAGCTGCCCGCCCTCGACCCGCGCCGGCCCGCCGATGAAACGCAGCACCATCGGCAGCACCGCCAGCACCAGCGGCACGCCCAGCGTCAACCCCGCCGCCGTCAGCAACCCGAAGGTGCGCACCGGGCGCATGTCGGAGAACGCGAGGCTGGCGAAGCCGAGCGCGGTGGTGCACAGCGCAAACAGGCACGCCCGGCCCTTCTCGCGCGCCGCCTCTTCCGCCGCTTCGCCCGGCGATCGCCCGTCGCGGCGCGCGTCCTGGAAGGCGACGACGATGTGCAAGGCGCTGGCGAGCAGCACCACAAACAGCAAGGGTTTTGCGATGTTGACGATGATGTCGGTCGAGCGCCCGACCAGCGTCAGCAGGCCCTCGGTGGCCAGCACGCCCAGCCCCACCGGCAGCAGCGCGGCGATCGTGAGCCGCACGCTGCGCGTCGAGAGCAGCAGCAGACCCACGCAGACGCCGACCAGCAACGGCAGCGAGGTGCGCTCGATGTCGCGGCTGGCGTGGTCCATCTCAAGGTTGAGCAGTGGGTGCCCGGCCGCCCGGACCGCGCCGCCGATCGCGGCGACCTCGCCGCGGAAGGCCTCGACCCGCTGCGCCATGCCGGTGCGCGCTTCGACCGTGCTGCCGTGGCAGAAGGCAAAGACCCGCACGCGGGGCGGGTCGACCCGCACCAGCCCCAACGCCGAGCCCAATGGCCCGCCAAAACCGCGGCGCCAGGCGCGGCAGCTCGCCGGGGCCGCCCAGGTCGGCGTCGAGCAGCACATCCAGCTCGTCGGCATAGGCCGTCGCCGGGCCCAGCGTGCCGTCGATCACCGGCTCTTTCTGCAGGTCGCGCTCGAAGGCCGCCGCTCGACCCAGCAAGGGCAGCAACGCACCGCCCTCGGCCTCGACGACCAGCACCTCGTCAGCGCCAAACATCGCCTGAAACTGCGCGTACCGCAGCGCCGGCGCGCTGTCGTCGACCAGCATGGCTTGCGCCGAGTTGTCGAGCGCGGGGCGGGGCAGCAGGGCGAGGGCGAGGCAGCCGAGCGCGCAGAGCCCCGCGACGATTCCGCGCGTCATCCGCCGAGCAGGGCGCGGGCGCCGGCGACCAGGGCCGCGGCGAGGGTGGCGGTGAAGGGCACGGTGACCAGCCAGCTCATCAAGATGCCGCGCAGCACGCGCATGTTGATCGCGCCGATGCTGCGCCCGAAGCCGACGCCGATCACCGCGCCGACCATGATGTGCGTGGTGCTCACCGGCAGGCCCAGCTTCGAGCCGAGCAAGATGACCGTCGCCGCGCTGATCACCGCCGTCCAGCCGCTCGACGGGGTCAGCTCGGTGATCTCGCGCCCGACGGTGGCCATGACCTTGTAGCCGTAGCTCGCGAGCCCGATCGAGATGCCCACCGCGCCCACGAGCAGCACCGGCACCGGCGCGACGATATGTTCGCTCGGCCCCTCCAGCAGCCCGTGGAACACCGCCGCCAGCGGGCCGATGGCGTTGGCTGCGTCGTTGCTGCCGTGCGCGAAGGCCAGATAACAGGCGCCGAGCACCTGGAAGCCCTGGAAGACACGCTCGGTGCGGCGCAGCGCATCCGCCAGCGTGGCGCCCGGCGCCGGGGTCAGTCGGGCAAAAAACGGCCGCGCGATCAGCGCCGCCACCGCCGCGGCGCAGAGCGCGCCCAGCGCCGCCTGCCACAGCCCCAGGTCGGGCGCCAAGGGCGCGTCGTTGCGGAACAAAAACGCCAGCGCCACCAGCCCCACCAGCACCCCGACGAGGAACGGGCCCGCGCGCCGGATGCGTCCGATCGGGTCGGCATGGCCCAGGATGCTGCGGCGCAGCCATTGGAAGAGTTGATAGGCCAGCCATGCCGATATCAGCGGCGTCAATACCCAGCCCAGGCCCACACCGAGCACCGCGTCGCCGCGCAACGCGCCGGGGCCGCCGACGCAGGCCCCCGCGCCGACGACCGCGCCGACGATGCAGTGGGTGGTCGAGACCGGCCAGCCCATGAATGACGCGACGTGCAGCCACACTGCGCCCGAGACGAGGCAACAGGTCATGCCGGCGGCGAGCAGCAACGAGTCGTCGCCGACCGCGCGCAGGTCGACGAGGCCCTGGCTGATGGTCTGGGTGACCATGCCGCCCGAGAGCAGCGCCCCGGCACACTCGAAGACGATGGCGAGCACGATGGCGTGGCGCAGACGCAGCGCGCCCGAGCCGACCGACGTGCCCATGGCGTTGGCCACGTCGTTGGCTCCGATATTCCACGCCATGTAGAGGCCGGAGATGACCGCGAGCGCCATCACGACCGAGGCCGCGTCCATCGTCACCCGCCCCGCAAGAGGGGAGTCGTGTGCTTCATCGAGCCAGGAAGAGGCGCACCCGGTCGCCCACGTTCTCGGCGTGATTGGCGATGTCGCCGATCTTGTTGAGCACCTTGGTCCACATGAAGATCGCCACCGGGGTGAGGCGGTCTTCGTGGCGGAACAGCACCTTGGCGATCTGATCCTGAAGCTTGTCGGCCTCGTGTTCGAGCCGCCCCAGGTCGCGGATGAGCTGAAGGGTGCGCTCGGCGGCGCTGCCGGCGAACCCGCTGGCGAGCAGCACGTCGACCTGCGAGACCACCTCGCCGGCGGCGGCGACGGTGGCCATCACCGCTTCGACAAAGCGGCGCAGCAGGTCGACCATCTCGGCGGGCACCTCGAAGTGGCGCAGCGTGAGCAGCACGCCCACGTCTTCGGCGCAGTCGGCGACCGCGTCCATCTGGCCGATGAGCTGCAAAAGGTCACGGCGGTCGACGGGCAGAAACAGCGTGCCGGGCAGGCCATCGCGCAGCTTGTTCTTCACCGCGTCGGTGATCGCCTCTTTGCGGCTGATCTCCTTGGCGAGCGCGACGATGCGGGCCTGGTCGTCGGCGATGAGGGCGTCGATGAGCGCGGGCACGTCCGAGACGCAATCGCGCACGGCGTCCATCATCTCGTTGACCGAGTCGAAGGGGTTGCGACCGAAGAGGCGTCCGAGGGGAATGCGCATGGGGCGTTGAGCAGGTCGTGGGCCTTCTTCATACCCCATCACAAGCGCGGCGTCACGCGCGGCTTCTGTCAGGAAACGGATCGGACCGGACGGTCACGGTGGAAACCGAGGGCGCGCTTGCGGCACCATACTGACAACGAGTGCAGTTGATCTCACGGGTGGAGCATGCCGATGGGCCGGCCCTTCTTCTTTGCCGCTGCCGCTGGCCTTCTGCTGCTGGCGTGCGCTGATCCACCACAACCGTCGCTTCAGCGCGCGGTGCCCGACCCGGGTCAGCAGGGGCAGACCGACGCAAACGCCCTGCCACCCCCACGTCTCGACGGCGGCGTTGACCCGGGCAAGCCGGCCCATGACGCGGCGGTTGTTGATGACGCGGCGCAGCAAGACGCGACGGTTCAGTCGCAAGATGACGGCGCACCCCCAATCCAGGACGCCGAGGTTCCGCCCGAAGAGATCGAGCCGCCGCCGCCCGATGGTGGGCCGCCGCCAGCCGACGAGGGCCTCGCGCCCGATCCGGGGCTGAACGCCGGCTGGATCGGCGGCCCCTGTGCCAGCGATGAAGAGTGTGACTACGACGAGGCGTTCTGCCTGCGCGAAGACGAGGGCTGGCCGCGGGGAGCGTGCAGCCTGGACTGCGACCGGTTCTGCCCCGACCGCGATGGCCTGCCGGTGACGTTCTGCATCCCCGATGTGGTCGAAGGCGGCGGCGCGTGCGTACAGCGCTGCGACTACGTGGCCTTCGGCGACTCGGGCTGCCGGCCGGGCTACCACTGCGAGAGCCGACCGCGCTTCAACGAAGACACGCTCAGCCGCGGGGTCTGCATGCCTGGCCCGCCGGGCGCCGATCCCGAGGCGGGCTGCTTCGAACAGATGGACGCGCGCGGATTGAACTACGAGCGCCAACCGCCGCGCATCGACACGCCGGCCGACCACCCCGACCTGACCTGCGAGGTTGAAGGCCCCGTGCGGCTGAGCAGCCCGATCGGTGGGGTCGACTATCGCTACCTGACCCATGACACGCCGCAGCCGATGTTCATGTCGTGCCATCTGGCCAACGCGCTCGACCGCCTCTCGTCGCTGCTGCGCGAGCTGGACGTCGTCGAGGTCGGCCATATCGGCACCTATAACTGTCGCGTCATCGCCGGCACCGATCGCCTCAGCCAGCACGCTTCGGGCAAGGCCATCGACTTGCAGTGGTTCCGCACGAGCGAGGGCCGCGTCTACAACGTGCTCGACCACTGGGAGCACGGGCATGTCGATTGGGAGACCGGCGAGGTGATCGAGCCTTTCGCCACCGAAGAGGGCCAATGGCTGGCCGAGCTGGGCTGGCAGATGTACGTGCGCGACATCTTCGACGAGGTGCTGACGCCCGACTACAACGCGGCCCACGACAACCACTTCCACGTCGATCTGTACCCCGGCCGCGACTTCATCGGCGCCGACGGCGGGCGCCACGGGTATATCGGGCCCAACGTTCACGGCGATTAGTCGCTACCAGCCGAAGATCAGCACCTCCAGGCCCGTGGCGGCCATGATCGGCAGCGAGAGCCGCGGCAGCCAGCGGGCGATCGGGCCGAAGAGGATGGGCCGCCAACGCGCGGGCAGCATCGTGGCTCGGGCCACCGGCGAGGCGCCGTCGGGGCGGCCGTAGCCGAAGATCAGATCGCCGACGAAGCCCAGGCAGGCGGTCAGCAGTCGCAGGTACAGGAATGAGCCGGAGAGCATCGAGACGGTCAACGAAGCGCCGCCGACGGCGGACTGGGCCATGCAGGGCAGGCGGACCGACTCGACCAGCATCACGTTGCTGAGCCAGGCCAGGTAGACCACCTGCACCTGCCAGGGCGTCGGGCCGCCCATGATGAGGTAGCGACCCTCTTCCGAGACCGCGCCCAGGCCATCGGGCCGAGCCCACCACGCGATCATGACGGCGCCGCCGAGCAGCGAGTGCAGCACGCCCAAGGGTTTGCCCCGCTGCCACTGATAGCGCACGAAGCCGCTGACCTGCAGGACGAAGTAGCAGAGCACGCCGGAGCGGCCGACGACCAGCAGCTCGGGCCGACCGGCGCCCAGGGCCCATTCGTCGACCAGGAAGGTTGAGAGCACGGCGGTCTCCAGGATCAAGACCGGCTCCATGCGGCGGTCGGGGTAGCGGATCGCGCCGGTCGCGTAGATGAGCAGCGGTGGTCCGAGCACGAGCAGCGCTTTGGCAGCGAGGCCGGTGCAGGCGAGGCCGTCGGCGACCGCATAGAAGCCGAGCGCGACCACGAAGGTGGCGCCGGTGGCCAACAGGAAGCGGAGCGGATCCGCGGTGGCCGACGGCTGGGCCTGGCCGGTCAGCGGCGAAGCGGTCGAGTTCATTGCCAATGCCTCCTCGATGCGGCGTGTCGAAGAAAAAATGCGGGTTCCCGCGATGGATCCCGCAGGGACTTGCAAAGAATTCGAGGAGGACTTCGTGGCCACCACCCTGCTTTCACCGACCGCGCTGCCCATCAACCGCACCCGCCAGCCCGCGCCCGAGGCCCCCGCGCCGGACCGCGTGCTGGCCGAGATGCTGCGCGGCTATCGCCCGCTGGAAGAGGTCGTCGCTGGCCTGCGGCTCTCGTGGCGTCAGCGCCTGTTCACTCGGCTGATGGTGGTGGCGGTGCATGTCTACCGTCTGTTTGTGCTGCCCTTCCGCCGCCGCGCGCTGCGCGACCTGCACGCCGAGCTGGAGGCGCTGCGCGGCCAGCGCATTCGCACGCTGGGTGCGGCGCAGAACCACTTCCCCGAGAGCGAGCGCGCCGCCTTCGAGCGCGATGGCATGCTCGGCCCCTTCCGGGTGATGGCGCCCGAGGAGGTCGAAGCGCTGACCGACGAGATTCGCGCCGGCTTTGCCACCGGCTTCGACGGCAAGACGGTGCTCGGCGATCCGCTGAAGTCGGTGCTGCAGAAGCACGGCGCGTGGACCAACCAGATGGCCGGCATGTACCAGGCCCTGCGCATGCCGGCGCTGCGCGAGGTGCTGCGGCGGCCCCCGGTCGCCGAGCGGCTCGCCGGCATCCTGGGCGACGAGGTCATGTGCTGGCGCACGCAGTTCTTCGAGAAGGCGCCGGGCGCCGAGGGCACCTTCTGGCACCAGACTTCGACGTTTCGCGAGTCATCGACGGCCGCCAAGCTGATGCCGACCGAGCCGATGGACGACGCCATCGTGCAGCTCACGGTGTGGATGGCGCTGACCGACGTGACCATCGAGAACGGCGCGCTGCGCATGGTGCCGGGTTCGTTCACCGACGGTCGCATCGAGCACCTGTACTACTTCGCGATGGACAACCTGATGTTGTTCCTGGCGATGCTGCCGACGGCCCGGCTGGCCACCTATCTCGCCGTCGCGAAGTTCTCGACCGGCAACTTCATCCGCAGCCAGGCGGTGCTTGAGGCGGCGCTCGATCTGCTCGACGAGAGCCCGTTTGTCGGCCGCGAAGTGCGCGACCTGGCGATGCGCGCCGGCGAGTGCGTGATCTTCACCTCGCTGAACATGCACGCCTCGCACCCCAACTCGACGGCCGATGCCACGCGCCTGTCGTTTGTGGCGCGCTGCGCGGCGAACCACGTCCTGGCTGAACAGCACGCCTACGAGCACCCGACGCCGGAAGGCACCGTGTCAGCGCCGTTGCCCGAGGTGACCTGCTTCCAGGTGCACGGCACCGACAGCTACGGGCTCAATCACGTAATGAATGACTGAGAAGTCACCAAACCCCAACAAATCCGAAAAGACAGGAGCGTCCCATGACCACCGCCATCGAGTACATCCGCGAAGAGATCGACACCGAGGACTTCAGCGACGCGCTGGCCGCCATCGGGCCGCTCAACCTGCGTCAGCGGGCCATGGTGCGCGCGATGACGACCGCCTGCCGGCTGTTCCGCATGTCGGCGATGACCCGCGACAAACAGACCTTTCTGCGCAAGTTGGTGCCGCCGCTGCCGCGCAATCTATCGATCGGCACCCGCGACACCCGCGGCGTCGATGCGGCCACCCGCGCCGCTTTCGAGGCGACCGGCGTGGCCGGGCCCTTCCGGCTGATGTCGGCTGAAGAGGCCGCTGACCTGCTCGCCCACTGCCGCGGCGTGCTGCGCGATCCGCAGAACCCGTTCCTCGAGATCATTCGTCGCACGGTGCCCGAGCGGGCGGCGCGCATGCTGAGCGAAGAGGACATTCTGCTCGGGCTCAACCGCTTCATGGTCGACCCGAACCTGCGCGCGGTGCTGGGCGACGCCGACCTGATGGAGACGATGTCGGCGCTGATGGGCAGCGACGACGTGGCCTGCTGGCGCTCGCAGTTCTTCCGGCAGCGGTCGGGCGGGCGCACCGCGCTGCACCAGAACATCGACTTCCTCGACGGGCTCAAGGAGAAGACCACGGTGCACCTGCGGC
Organism: Myxococcales bacterium; assembly: GCA_020430675.1. The sequence goes on along the minus strand of JAGQJJ010000015.1, from coordinate 6,626 downwards.
CGGGCCGCGTCTTCCACCCGAACACGATTCTGAATGCGTGGATCTCGCTGACCGAAGCGACGGTGCACAACGGCTGCCTGCGCGTGCTGGCCGGCAGCTTCGCCGACACCCGCATCTACGACCTGGCGTGGAGCTTCAACAAGCGGCCGACCGACCTGCTGGCGGCGCTGTCGTTCCTGCCCGACCGGGTGATCGCCGAGCTGGTCACCATTGCGCTGTTCTCGTCGGGCGCGCACCGTGGCACGACGCGGGCGCTGTTCAAGCTGGCCGACTTCTTCTACGACGACCTGATGGCGCGCGAGGTGGCCTTCGCCGACTTCACCGCCAGGCCCGGGGAGTACTGGGTCTTCAGCTCGTTCAACATGCACGGCTCGCACGCCTTCACCAGCGACGCCGAGCGCTTCACGCTGGTCGGCCGCTACGCCGACATGCACACGCTCGACATCGAGACCGACCGCTTCGAGGTGGGGCTCGAGAAGACGGTGCGGCTCAACCCCGACGCGCTCGGCTGGCAGCCCCTGCTGCGCGCGCCCGGTGTCGCCCCCCGAGTCGCCCGTCAGGCCGCGTGAAGGAGGACGATCATGAACGCTGCAAGCAACCTCTTTCACCCGCGGCGCCGCACCGTGCAGGGCCATACCCGCGTCGAGGTCGACCGGCTCTCGCCCGGCTGCCGCGAGACCATGATCGACGCCTGCTTCGCCGTCTACCGCGAGAACTCGCGCAGCCTCGACCGCGCCGAGTTCGGTCGCCGCTTCTTTGCGCCGGGCACCAAGGTGGCGCTGTTTCACGGGGACGGCGAGCTGGCCGGCTTCTCAAACGCCCGGGTGCTCGAGGTCAAGGCCGGCCGGCGGACGCACCGGGTCTTCAGCGCTGGCGTCTACTTCCGGCTGCGCTACCGCGGCGGCGGCCGCCAGGCGGTCCGTTTTGGCTTCTCCGAAGCGCTGCGCGAGAAGCTGCGGCGGCCGCATCTGCCGCTCGCCTACCTGTGCATGGCGTCGAACCCGGCGGTCTACCGCCTGCACCGGCAGCTGGCGAATCGCGTCTGGCCGCTGCCTGGCGGCGCGCCGCCGGCCGAGTTGGCCGCGGCGGTGAAGGCGGTCTGCGATGCGCGGGGGCTGGAGCCGGTCGAAGGCGACCTGTGGCGCGTGCGCAGCTTCGTGCGCCCCGATCACCCCGAGCGGCTGCGTCGATCGGCGCAGCTTCGCCGCTGCCCCGACGCCCGGTTCTTCGACGCCCGCAACCCCGATTGGGCCGATCCCGAGCGGCCGACGGCGCTGCTCTTGTGGGTGCCGCTCGACCTGCAGGACATCGCCATCGGCCTGCAGCGCACCATGCAGCACGTCGCTCGGCGCGGCGCGCCCGTCCTGCCGTTTCGCACGCCTCTGCGCGCCGCCCCACCCGCGCCGGCCCGAGCCCGGGCCGCCTGAATTCGTTCCCCGAAAAACAGAGCGTTCCCCCCGCGCCGAGCTAAACTCCCAGGCACCGTGCGCGCCGACCGGCGCCAGGCGTAACGCTCGTCGCCCGGGCGCGTAGACCCCCCGGACGAATGCGAGGGGGATATGCTCTTCAAACGCCCACAAAACCGACATGTGGTCATCCTCGGCAACGGCATCGCCGGGGTGACCACCGCGCTCGCCCTGCGACGACGCGACCGCAAGGCCCGCATCACCATCGTGTCGGGCGAGACCGAATACTTCTACTCAAGGCCGGCGCTCATGTACCTCTACATGGGCCATATGCGGCTGCAGAACACCCAGCCGTACGAGCCGAAGTTCTGGCGCCAGCGCGACATCAACCTGCACAAAGGCTGGGTCGAGCGCATCGACCTGAGCGCGCATCGGCTGATGTTCAGCGAGGGCGGTTCGCTCGACTTCGACCAGCTCGTCATCGCCACCGGCTCGCAGCCCAACAAGTTCGGCTGGCCCGGCCAGGATCTCAAGCGGGTGCACGGGCTGTATTCGCTGCAAGACCTGGCCAGCCTCGAAGCCATCAGCGACCAGATCAAACACGCGGTCATCGTCGGCGGCGGCCTCATCGGCATCGAGCTGGCCGAGATGCTGCACAGCCGCGGCAAGAAGGTGACCATCCTGTCGCGCGAGCAGACCTACTGGGACAACGCAATGCCGCGCGAAGAGTCGGTGATGGTCGGCGATGTCATCAACGCCGGCGGCATCGAGCTGCGCTCGGGCACCGAGCTCAAAGAGATTCAGGGCGACGCCGAAGGCCGGGCGTGCGCGGTGGTCACCGGCGCCGGCGATCGCATCGAGTGCCAGTTTGTCGGGCTGACCGCCGGCGTGCGACCGAATATCGGCGTGCTCAAGGACAGCAAGCTGCCCACCGGGCGCGGCGTGCTGTGCGACTTCAACTTTCGCACGCAGGACGAAGACGTCTTCACCTGCGGCGACTGCGCCGAGATCGTCACGCCCGAAGGCGAGCGCAACCGCATCGAGCAGCTCTGGTACACCGGCAAAATGCACGGCGAGGTGCTCGGCGCGGTGCTGGCCGGCGAAGACGTCAGCTACGACCGCGGCATCTGGTTCAACTCGGCCAAGTTCCTCGACCTGGAGTGGCATACCTACGGCCAGGTGCCGCCGGCCGGGTTCCCGCAGCCGCCGGGACTGCGCTCGGTTTATTGGGAGAACAAGGCCCGCCGCCTGGCCTTCCGGCTGGTGCTCGACACCGACGGCGCGGTGGTCGGGGTCAACGCGATGGGCATCCGCTACCGCCACCGGGTCTGCGAGCGCTGGATCGCCGAGAAGCGGCCGCTCGACTACGTGCTCAGCCACTTGTCCGAAGGCAACTTCGACCCCGAGTTCTATCGACGCTACGAGGCCGAGATCGTCGGCACCTTCCAGGAGCAGTCCCGATGAGCGCCGCCCTCACCGACGCCGCGACCGTCCAGCCGTCCAACCACACCGTGCTGCGCGCCAGCCTTCGCGTGGGCCTTATGTTCCTGGCGCCCGGCATGCTCATCATGGCCCTGCGCGACCGACCGATCGCCACCGGGTGGCTTGGGCTCGTGCTGACCTTCGGACCCCTGCTGGTTTTTGGCCTGCTCTATATCTGGGTCACCTATCGGGGCACGACGCCGGGCATCAAGAACGACGGCCTGTTCTTCAACGAGTTCTCGTCCCGCAAGTTCGGCGGCATCGCGCTTGGCGTGGTCATCACCGGCTTCTACGTCGTGCTGTACTGGTTCCCGGAGTACCTGGGCTTCATCGAGTGGGGCAAGCCGGCGCGGGGCCTCATCGTGATGCTCGAACCGCTGAGCCAGGCGATGCGGGGCACCCACGCCGACCAGTGGTTTCTCTATGGCTTCCTCTACACGATGGCGGTGCTGGTGATGGGCGTGCGCATGTTCTACCGGTACCGCCACAACCGCTATCAGCTCTGGCGCACCGGCTCGGTCATGTTCTTCCAGCTCGGCTTCGCCTTCACCCTGCCCGCGCTGCTGATGATGTTCGGCCAGCCCGAGTTCTACTTCACCTACTTCTGGCCCCTGAAATACGACTACCTGTTCCCCGGCACCGTGCATGACATGATCAGCAAGCCGGGCGGCGTCGGGCTGTTCATGATCGGGTGGGGCGTGATCGCCAGCTTCCTGCTGACACCGCTGCTGACATGGCGCTTCGGCAAGCGGTGGTACTGCTCGTGGGTCTGCGGCTGCGGTGGCCTCGCCGAGACCGCCGGCGACCCGTTCCGGCAGCTCAGCAGCAAGAAGATCTCGGCGTGGCGCTTCGAGCGGTGGTCCATCCATCTGGTGCTGGTCTTCATCACCGTGGTCACCGCGATGCTTTGGATCGACAGCGCCAGCGAGGGCGGCGTCTTCGGCGAAGCGGCGCAATCGGCCAAGAAGGTCTATGGCTTTGCCGTCGGCGCGCTGCTGTCGGGCGTGGTCGGCGTCGGCTTCTACCCGCTGCTTGGCAGCCGCGTCTGGTGCCGCTTCTTCTGCCCGATGGCGGCGATTCTGGGGCTGTTCCAGCGCTTCTTCAGCCGCTTCCGCATCACGACCAACGGCGGCCAGTGCATGAGCTGCGGCAACTGCTCCACGTACTGCGAGATGGGCATCGACGTGCGGGCCTATGCCATGCGCGGCGAGAACATCGTGCGCGCGTCATGCGTGGGGTGTGGCATCTGCGCGGCGGTCTGCCCGCGCGGCGTGCTCAAGCTGGAGTCGGGCGCCACCCACAAGGACCGCTTCGCGGGCGCCGAGCACCCGCTGAGCGACCTCATCGGCGCCATCAAGCGCGGCTGATCAGGGCTCCTCGGGCGGGTCTTCGCCCTCGCCCTCGCCTTCGCCCTCGCCCTCGCCGCCGTCGGGGCGGTCCTCCCAGTGGGACTCGCCGCTGCCGCACGCCACGGCGGCCGCGGCGAGCGCGACGAGCGCGGCGCTCGTCTCGGCGTCGACCGCGGCGCCGACATAACCGATGACCATCGCGTGCCCGCCGACGCTCAGGCTCAGCGCGATCTGGGCGCGGAAGACGCCATCGCCGGTGCGGCGCAGGAAGACGGCGACGCCGAGGGCGGCGAGGCCGATGACCACGTAGACGTCCGTCGAAAGAAAGCCGGCGATGCCCGCGGCGACGAGCAGCAAGATGCCCGAGACCCAGGCGCCGACGCCGATCATCGCGTCGACGTACCAGGGCGTTGCGTCCATGCGGGCGCGCAGCGCCTCGATCGCCGCCTCGGGGTCGGCCCCGGCGGCTTGCACGACTTCGCGCAGCGGCGCGCGCAGGATCATGCGGCGTCCCTCCGGCGCAGGTTCTGGATGAGGGCGGCGGCGCCGGCGATCTCGCCGATGATGGCCAGCGCCAGCATCAGAACGCCGCCCTGCTCAAGCTGCATCCCGTCAAAAAAGAGGCGGCCGAGGAAGGTGCTCGCGACGGTGATGGCCGCCAGCAGCACAACGCTGACCACCAGCAGATCGGCCCGGCCATTCGGTCGATAGGGGCCGATCGCCGCCGCGGCCAGGGCGAGGAGCGCGAGCAGCGCAAGCACGCCGGGCGCGCTCGACTCGTCGATGGCCAGGGCCACCGCCGGCACCACCAGCGCGCCGATGCAGGCGACGGCCAGGACGCGGATGAGCCAGCGGCTTGGCGTCGGCCAGCGCTCGGCGAGCGCCCAGGCGGCGCCGTTGATGGCCGCCAGCGCGGTGGGCATCCACAGCTCGGGATCGCTCGGCCCGGCCTGCTCCCACCAGAGGCTGAGCGCCAGCTCGGCGATCGCGAGCCACAACAGCCACAGCGGCCGGAACCGACCCCCGAGCGACCAGGGCAGCGTCAGCGCCGCCCAGCCGGCGAACAGGTTCCAGGCGTCGGCGCCGGTCTGGTAGATCTGGCCGTAGACCGCGAGCAGCGCGCCGGTGATGCCGACGGCCGCGGTCAGGGCCACCTGGCCCGAGAGCGCGGCGGGGCGGCTGAGGGCAAAGGCCGCCGGCACCAGCACGCCCATGCCGAGCAGCACGAACTTCCCGGTCTTGCCCAGATCGGCCCAGTTGTAGGCGAAGAAGAAGATGATGCCGGCGACCAGCAGCGCCGCGCCCAGGCCGAGCAGGATGCGGTCGAGCGCGCCGCGCCATTGCTCGACATCGGGGGTATGAGCGGCGGCGGCCAGCGCGACCGGCGCCTGCTGGGCGTCGAGCACGCCCGCGGCGCGCAGCGCGTCGATGCGGGCGGTTGTTGCCGGGGCGGCGAGGGGATCGGAGGCGGTCTCCATATGCCGCGAGTATGGCGGGGGCGCGTCGCGCCGTCTACTGCGGCGCCGTGCCCTCAGTGCTCCCAGAGCGGCGAGATGCCAAATGGCTCGGTGACCGGCCAGCGCCCGCGCACCATGAAGACCCCGATATGGCTCGGCGCCTCCACCGCGCGGGCGTTGGCATCGAGACGGTCGAGCGGGAACGAGAAGGGGAGGTCTTCGGCGACCGCCCCGCGGATCACCCCGATGGGCGGCAGCGTCTCGGCGATGACATCGGCGATGACGCGGTCGTCCCCATGGCGGGTGACCGCCACGATGGCCGCGTGCTCGGGCAGCCACCGCAGACCGCCATTGGTCAGCGCGCCGCAGATCGCCGCGTCGACCAGCACCATCGGCCCGGCGTCGTCGCATGCGCAGACCCAGGACGGCGGCGTGCGGGACGCCAGCAGCGCACGCAGCAGCGCCGCGTCGGCCGGATCGCCCAGCGGGTCGAGGGCGCGCGTCGCCGTGGGCATCGGCCGGGCATCGCTGAAGAAGCGCCACGTCGGCACCTCGGCGAAGCCATTGCTGCGATAGACCGGGGGGTCGTCGGTGTGCAACTCGGCGATCGTCGTCCAGGTCTCGGCCCAGGCCATCGCCTCGGCCAGCACCGCGCGAATGAGGCCGCGGCGCCGGTACGCGGGGTCGGTGCACACCCCGTGCACGCCGGCCACGACCTGTTTCGCGCCGCCGAGGGTCATCGCGTGGCGAATGACGCCCACATGGGCCACCGGGCGCGACCCGTCGAACGCCACAAACGGCGTGGTCATCTCGGGCCAGCGCGCCCCCACGCGCTCGGCCAGGGCGATGCGCGCCGAGAGGCCGGGGAACGACGTCTCATAGAGCCCGTAGACCTGCTGCCACCAGTCGGCGGCATAAGCCGCGCCCGGTCG
>JAGQJJ010000158.1 GCA_020430675.1 Myxococcales bacterium | reverse complement strand
CGACGACCATGGCCGACGCCGGCAGCGCGCCCAGCACGAGCAGCGCGGCCAGCGCCGGTCCGCGCCACGACCGGCGGGTGGCGCGCAGGGCGTGCTCGCAGGCGCCGAGGGTCCGGCGGCCGGTTCGCGCGGGCTGGCCTATCGCTGCTTCTCCGCAGGCTTCGGCCGCTTTCGCGCCGCCCGCGCCGCCTCAAGCCGCGCGCGCACCGCCGCCGCCTCGACCTGCTCGTCGCGCCATTCGCGCTCGAGCGCGGCCCACTCGCGCCACAGCTCCGACACCGGCGTGCTCTGGGCCTGGGCGTCTGACGGCGCAAACGTGGCGGCCAGGGCCAGGGCGATCAGGGCGAGAAGACGGGTTTGCATGCCTCTCTGCTATCTGGGGCGGGTCCGCGTGTCAACCTGACGCGGTCAGTCAAAGCGAGGCGGACGCACGAGTCTGGGCGCAACGCGCGCCAGCAGCGCGTCGATCTTCTGGCCGAGCTGCCGGCGCGGCGTGGGGAAGCGAAAGCGCCCCTCCAGCGCAAATACAAAGCGCCCGCTGCTCCATTGCAGAAACGGGTGCTTGTTGAAGGTGGTGTCATCCATCGCCCGCGCGGCTTCGGCGGCGCGCGCCGAGTCGCCGTAGGCCAGCGCCCAGAACTCCTGCACCGCCCACTGCCCGTCGACCTTGGCGTCGCTGACGATCGCCGTGCGCCATACGCCGAGCACGCCGGTGCACATGGCCGCATGATGCGCCTCGGTGAAGCCCCAGTGCCCGGCGCAGGGCTGCACCGCTTCGTAGCCCGGCCGGCCGGCATCGGTCAGCGTGGTATTGACGTGAAACCCGCTGCCCGCGAGCCCGCCGACCACGGCGAGGAACGCTTCTGGCGGCCCCGCCTCAGCGGGCGGCGCGGCGCGCAGCACCACGGGCGAGGCGAGCAGCGCGGTGAGCACAAACAGGCGCGACATGACGGCAACTCCAGTTCGACGCCCCTGCATAGCACCGAACGGCGGTTGAACGCAGCCCACCGCCTGACACGGCCCCTGACACCGTGCGCCGCCTGCGGGTCGACTTGCGCCCGTCATGGCCCTGTGTTCTATAGTGCGGTCGGCGCGGCATCGCCCGCCACCAACCCGGGACGAATGCCCGGCGCCCGGCGCCGGGGGAGGTCGGCTCATGTTGCGCAGAAGCCCGTCGCTTTCGTGGATCGTGCTGCTCGTGCTTTTGCCGTTCGCCGCCCATGCCGACGACGCCAAGAAGCCGAAGACCGGGCTCTCGGCCATCCTCGGCACCCTCGACTGGGGCGCCAGCAGCAATGAGGTCTTCGCCCACCTCAAGGCCGAGCTCGACGCCCGCTACAAAGACCAGCTCCGCACCGCCGACACGGTGCTCATCGACCGCCTCATCCGCCAGAAGGCCGAGGACTTCGAGCGGATGAAAAAGAACCTGACCCGCTTCGACGGCCAGCGCACCGGCTACGAGAGCTCGCTGCTCGAAAACGAGGTCGTCCAGCTTCAGAACGAGTCGCTGCTGCGCGTCGACGATCAGCGTTCGCAGCGCTTCTTTGTCTTCCGCGACGACCGCCTGTGGAAGATCGTGGTCACCTACGGCGCCATCTCGTCGGGCACGTTCCGCGAGTTCACCGAGCGCGCCCAGGGCAAGTATGGCCAGCCCAAGCGCGTGATCTTCGATGACAAATCGGGCGAGCGCGCCATCAAGGGCGTGGTCTGGGAAGACGCGATGACCCGGGTCGTCGCCGAGGATCACTCCGACTTCTACGGCACCTATCTGCTGCGCTACGTGCAGCAGGGTGAGGGCACCACGCTCGAAGACGCCCGCCAGGCCAACCGCAAGGCGGCGCCGCCGCCCTCGCATACCAGCGCGGCGGCCGACTCGCTGATGGACTCGATCATGGGCGACACCGGCGAGGGCGCCTCCGACGACCTGGTCGACCAGATCACCGGCGTGAACACCGAGGTCGACCTCGAGACCGGCCGCCCCGAGCGCTACAACCAGCCGCTCAACCGCGGGCCCGACCCACAGGCGGCCAAGGGCAAAGACAAGGGCAAGGGCAAGGACAAAGGCAAGGCGAAGGGCAAAGAGAAGCCCAAGGACAAGCCGCGCCCCGCCGAAGAACCGCCGCTCATCTACTGAGCCCATTGAACTGACGTGGCCTTCGGGTCCGCCGAGCACATCGAGGTGAAGCGACGTGTGGTCGTCCCGCTCCCGCTTTGAAATGCCCCTGCTGGTCCTGGCGTTTGCGGTGGCCTTCACCGCGGCGTTTGGTTGCAGCGAAGAGGTCGAGCCCGAGCAGCCGGTCGACGAGCCGCTGCCCGCGCGACCCACGCCAAGCTATAGCGAAGGCAACCTGTCGGTCGCGCAGCGCGGCGTGGCGATCGACGAGCATGACCTCGCGGTCATCGGCACCGGATCGGTCGGCGTCAGCCCCGACGAGCTGACCGGCTCGTTTGGCCTGCTGGTGCTCAACCGGCCCTATGTCGACTGGCGCACCACGCGCTGCCCGCGGTCGAGCGAAGCCGCCGAATACCTGCCGCGCGCCCGGTCAGAGGCGATCATCAACGCCCTGGCCGACGAGCGCGACGTGCACTTCGACAAGATCGCCGTCAACGTGGCCCTGCTGACGCCTGGGCAGCGCGCGCTGCTCTACGTCTGCTTCGACGAGGGCGCCCGCGTGGCCCGCTTCGACGTCGAAGAGCACCGCCGTTCGATCATCGCCGCCTTCCAGGATCTGGCCGGCCTGCCCGGCATCGCCTACATCACCGTCGGCGTCGAGATGAACCGCTACTACCACCTGGTCACCGAAGACGGCGAGCCGCTGCTCGACGACTACACCAACTGGGTGACGCTGTACCGCGACGTCTACCGCGCCATCAAAGAGGTCAACCCCGACGTGAAGGTCGGCCCCGGCATCAGTTGGGCGGTCTTCCGTCGACGCACCATGCCCGCCATCGCCGAGGAGCTTCGCCTCGAAGACCGTGACGGCGTGGAAGCGGCGGTCGCCGCTGCACGGCGCACCATCCTGCCGCTGCTCGCCGCCGGCCGCGGCGCCGCGCGCGAGAAGACGGCCGACTACCTCGGCGTGACGATGATCCCGTTCGACGTGGAAGCGCCGTTCGAGGGCGAGGCCGCCTCCGACGACCCAGACCGCCTCGCCGACCTGCTTGATTACTGGGTCTATCTGCCGTATCTGCTCGGCGAGGGCGACGCCCGGCTGCCGCTGGTGCTGCCCATCGTCGACTGGGCCGAGGCCTCGGGCGCGGGCGGGGCCAAGAAGGGCCCGTTCTTGACGACGCTCAAGCGCGCGGTCAGCGATTTTGGCGTCGCCTGGGCCGCCTGGCGCCGGCTGTCGGACCTGCCGCGTCGGCCCGAAGGCCAGAACCCGTGCAATACGTTCACCGCAAATCAGGATCCCGCGCTGCGCTATGAAGCGAGCTACTGTCGCTCGGGCATGATGGAAGAGAGCGGCGTGCGCCGCGACGTCTTCGAGGTGCTTACCGAAGACTAGCTGCGACGCCTCGGCCGCCGCGCGCATCAGTGCAGGGCCCCGAGTACCGCGAGCTGATGGCATGCCCAAAGTCCGTTTCCTGCCCACCTTCCTCAACGCCGAGCCGGTCGAGGTCGAGGTTCGCCCCGGCACCACGATCCAGCAGGCGGCCTACGACGCCCAGGTGCCCATCGGCGACGCCTGCGGCGGCAACTGCGCCTGCTCGACCTGTCATGTGCACGTCATGGAAGGCTTCGACGACCTGAGCGAGATGGACGACCCCGAGGACGATATTCTCGGCAAGGCCGAAGACGTTCAGTTCACCAGCCGCCTCGGCTGCCAGGCCGAGATCGGGCGCGCCGACGTGGTGATCCGCATCACCCGCGAGAGCCAGTTGGCGTTCATCAACGAGCACCCCGAGCACCGCGGCCGCGAGGGCGAAGTCGGGGTCTGACCCCAAGACCACCGCTCACGAGCGCCGCCCACCGTTGTGCGTCCGGGTGTCTTCCCGGACCGTCCGCCGGACCTTGTCTGGACGGTCCCGATGGGTTCGAAGGCCGCGGTTGGCCCCGTCGTTCCCGAATGCCCACGGCAGCATGCGCGCTCGGGCGGTCGGCCGGCGCTGGCACAGGGGTTGCGATGCCTCCTGGCGAACACCGTCGTGGAGGACACCATGAAGACTCGATACCTGATGACCCTGGCCCTGGCGCTCAGCCTGCCTCTCCCATCCCTGGCCGATACAGGGGGCAGCGCGGGCACGGTCGATGCCGACGCTGACGGGTTCGACGCCAGCGCAGATTGCAACGACCTCGACCCGACCGTTCACCCCGGCGCCGCCGAGCAATGCAACTTCGTCGACGACGATTGCGATGGGCAGACCGACGAGGACTTTGTGCCCCAAGGCCTCGGCGACCCGCGCATCGAGTCGACCTTCTTCGGCCAGACCCACCTGCTCGAGCCCGACGACGCAAACTTCGAGCTCGTCGGCGGCCGCGACACGCTGATCAAGGCGCATGTGCTGGCAGCGACCCACCGCGACGACGTGCAGAAGGTCGTCGCGCTGCTCAAGCTGGGCACCGCGCACACCACGATCGCGCTCGGCGGGCCCGACACGGTGCCTGACGTCGTCTGCCTCGCGCCCGGCCAGGGCGGCCACCGGCTCGACGACGCCTACGTGGGCATCATCCCGGCCGACTGGGTCGCGCCGGGCCTCAGGGTCAAGGTCCGGGTCCTGCGCGCCGAGCAGCCCGCGCTGGGGGATTACGACAAGCAGTGGTACGCGCCGGCCGTGGGCGCGCCCACCGCGCTGCCGCTGAACATGTTCGACGCGCGCTTCTTCGGCGTGCCCGAGGAGAGCTACCCCGCCGGGTGGCAGGACGAGCTGGCCGAGAAGCTGCCGGTCGCCAGCCTCGAAGTGCAGCGCATCCCGGTCATCTTTCCCGAGGTCGTGATTCCGCCGCGGGAGGCTCAGGGCCGCGAGGGCTTCCGTGTCACCTCGGAGGCGGAGTACACGCAGCAGACGGGCCATGCCCTGGGCATGGCGCCGATCCGTGCAGGGATCCAGATCGCCGACGCCCTGGCGGTCGCTGGCGCGCAGAAGCAGCGCAGCCTGACCTATGTCAACGTACATGGGTTCCCGGCCGGCGGTCTGGGCCAGCCGTCCTACGGCGCCGGCGGCGTCATGGCGGGCTTCCTCGTGCATGAACTGGGTCATGTGCTGGACCTCCAGCACCTGGTCGACGAGGCCGATTACCCGTATTTCGGCGACGAATACGGCATCCCGGGGCCCGGTGGATCGGGCCACCGGGTGGGCCCGCAGTGGGGCCTCGACCTGCGCGCCGTGGCCAGCGGCGGCGCGCCGTACTTCATCCCGCCCACCGTGCAGGCGTCGTCGCCGGCGGCGGGGCAATGGCTCGGGTACTGGAAGCGCAGCCCGATGCAGCGGGTGGGCGGCGTCGGCGACGACTACGAGGCCGGGTTCCTCTACCAGATGTTCTCGGACTGGGGTGTGCGCCGAATGCGCGACTTCATTCAGGAGCACTACGGCGTGTGGAACCCGGCGCTGGGCGACTATGCCCGGTGGGACGACGCCACCGGCGACTACACGGCCCCTCTGCCCGGCTACGTGACGCCGCTCGTCGCCCACGATGTGCCGGTGGTCAGCGTGATGGTGGCCGCCAGCGGGGCCAAGCCCGCGCTCGACATGGTCTACCCGCCCATCGGGCCGTATCAGGGCGCCCTCATCCGGCGCTACGACCCCACCGTCGCCGCCGATCTGCCCGCCGCGGACGCGAAGTACTGCCCCGCCGCCGGCTGCGACCTGACCGTGCGCATCACCCAGGGCGGCCAGACCCGGACCTATATGCTGGCCGGCGAGTGGGACGCGACGCTCGACCCGACCAGCGAGTCGAGCCTGGTCACCCGGGCCATCAACCTGCCCGCCGCCGACGGCGAGGTGACCGCGGTCGAGCTGTACCACACCCCCAACGTTGAGCAGACCGGGCTGGCGCCCAACTTTCACCTCGGTCAGGCCCCGCTGGCGACGTGGAGCGCGACCTGACCGCAGCCCTTCAGGCGGTGCAACGGAGCCCCGCCTCTGCCAGCGCCTCATCGCGCAGCTTCTGGTTCCACCCCCGCGGTTGGCCCTGCGCCACGCGGGCGTGGCCAGACGACACAAATCGCATCCAAGCGACATGATTCCGAGCGCGCATCGGCGTGCCAGCAGCCGTGCGCCGGGCGCCCCGCTCGACCGAGCGTGGCACGTCGATTGCTGAACGCCCGGCCATCGTCCTTCGGAGTCACCATGCGCGTCCTGCTTGCCCTCTCCGCCCTGCTCACCCTGCTCGCCGCGTCACCGGCCTCGGCCGACGACAGGCCGACGCCCTCACTGTCCAAAGCCGATCGCCTCGCCGTGCAGCGCGACATCGTCGCCGGCAAGACGCAAGCGGCCGTGCAGCGCCTCGACCGCGCGCTGCCCGCGGGCGGGTGGTGCGGCGCCGAGCTGACCGACCCACCAAAAGACCTCGTCACCGACCAGCTCCGCGCGGACCTCGGCGTGCTCGCCCGCCGGGCCGGGCGCAAGGCCGAGGCGATCGCGTGCTTCGACGCCACCCTCAACCGGCGCACGCCCCAAAGCCAGGCGGCGACCCTGTTCGAAGCGGCCTTGCTCGTCGGCACGCTGAACCAGGACGAGCTGCATGATCTCGCCGAGCGCATGCGCGACCGCACCTGGGTGCGCACCGACTGCGAGGCCGGTCGGCCTTGCGATGCCGGTGAAATGCGCCGCAGTTTTCTCTGGTCGGCCGCCATGATGGCCCCGGCGCGCAAATACGTCGAAGGGCTCCGGCCATCGGAAGCCCGCACGATGATCGGGGCCGTCGCCCGCCCCTTCATCGAGCGGAAGGCCGTGCCCGTGAAGAGCCGATGGCAAGCGGTGAACCAGACCGTGCGCGCCGCCCTGCCACCGGACGGGCTCGGACCCCCCCAACTCGACGTCAGGACCGTCGGCCGCGGCGGCCCGTGGACCCTGCTCGACGTGCGCGCCTACCCGGACGACGGCGACGGCCACTACTCCGCGACCGGGGTGATCCGCTCGTGGCTGCTGCTGCACCAGAGCGCCGACGGGGCGCTCTCGGCCTACCCCCTGGGCGACCTGGATGGCTATCGCTACGAAGACGAGCTCGCCTTCGGTCGGTGGGATCCCGAGCACCGGACCATCAGCATGCGCCGGGCGCAGTACGAGCCGTACATCGGCCCGTATCCGGGCATCAGCACCCATGAGACCGTGCTGTGCCAGATCGAAGACGCCACCCCGCGCTGCATCTCCTCCATCCGCCGGGTCTGGCACCCCGACGGGAGCGACACCGAGCTGACCTTCGGCGGTGTGCCCACCTGGTCGTGGGCTGCCGGTCGCCTGCATGCCACGGTGAAGCCCGGGGAGTTCATGCTGCCCGAGTACGCGCGCTTCGAAGGCCTCGGCGTCAATCAGGCGTTGGCCGCGGTGCCCGAGGTGCTCCGCGACCTGGCGGTGGCGCTCGGCCACCCCGATTTGGACCTGAGCAAGCGATGAAACACGCCGCGGTGTGGTGGGGTGTCCGCGAGATCCGTGTGTGCATGCCGCGGCCCCTTCACCCTCGCTCGGCGTTGGACCTCCTCGGCAGAGCGCTGCTCCGCCGTCGTCGGCCCGCCTTGATCGAGCGCGAAGTTGCTCACGGCCTTGCCCCACGGACTTCGCGGACACCCCACTCGCTTGGCGTGGACTGAGCCCGA
>JAGQJJ010000157.1 GCA_020430675.1 Myxococcales bacterium | reverse complement strand
CCCATCGCCGCCGACGCGCCCGACGCCGCGCCGCCGACCGGCCGCGTCGACAAAGAGGCGGTGCGTTCAGCGATCCAATCCGCGCGGCCGGTGGTCGCCGATTGCTACCAGCAAGCCCTGGCGGGCAACGCCGAGCTGGCCGGCACGCTGACGGTGAAGTTCACGGTGGTCTCGAAGGACGACGAGGGCCGCATCCGCGACGCCGAGATCGAAGGCGAAGGCATCGGCAACCCCTTCCTGGAGATGTGCGTGCTCAAGGCGCTCGGCGACACCAGCTTCCCGGTGCCCGACGGCGGCGGCGAAGTGGTCGTGCGCTACCCGTTCAAGCTGGCGCCTCGATAGCGCCATCGAGCAGGCAGATGAGCAGGTCGGCCTGGAACTCGGCGTCGACCAGCGCGTTGTGCTCGTCTTCGGGGCGCGGCGCCTGCAGACCGGGGTAGCGACTCAGCATCGCCTTCTTGTTGCAGCCCGACCAGGGCGTGCCATGGCGACCCATCATCAGCGCCTTGGTATCGAGCGGGTCATAGCCAAACGGGTTCTCGACGCCGGCCCACTGGAAGTACCACGCCACGTACATCCAATCGAACGGCGCGTTATGGCCCACAAACAGCGCCCGCTTGCGCCGGCTGGTGCGGGCCTTGACAAACTCGGTGATGGCGGCCATGACCTCTTTGGCCGGCCGGCCATGCTCGCGCAGATGGGCTTCGGTCAACCCGTGAATGGCCATCGCGCTCGGGTCGAAGCCATCGCACATGGGCGCGATTTCAAAGTAGAAATGGTCGCCACGACGATGGCGCTCGCCGTCGAGGCGCACCTCGACGCCGGCGATCGAGACCATGTTGTACAGCGCCGGTACCGGGCCGCTGGCTTCGATATCGACGCAGAAATAGATGGTGTTCGGGTCGTGAATCGGGGTCATCGTCCGCCTCAGCCGCCGGCCGCGGCCGCCTGCATGCTGCGCTTGAGCACGTCGACGCCGTGCGGCGTGTAGAAGTAGGGAAAGCGCGGGTGGTCGCTCTTGATGTCTTCGCGCAAGGTGCCATCGGGCGAGAAGAAGAAGACCCGCGGCACATAGGTTCCAAGCGCGACGTACTGCTGCAACCAATCGGGGCGCGCGTCGTTGTTCTGGCGCACCATGATCAGGTTCTTGGCCAGCGCGGCGACCTCGGGTGTCGAGAAGATCGGGGCCAGCTCGCGGCAGCGCGGGCACCAATCGGCATAGACCACCAGGCAGATGGGCTTGCTCTCGGCCTTGGCCTTCTCGCGCGCCGCGTCCCATTCGAGCCACTCGATCGGGCCCTCCCACTCGATCGCCGGCTTGGCCGCGCCATGGCCCGGCGGCACCACGGGCTTGGGCGGCACCGCGGCCACCGCGGCCGACGCCGCCAGCTTGGGCGCTTCGGGCTTCGCCGCCTCGACGGGCTGGGCCTTCTCGACGACCGGCGCGGGCGCCGGTTCCGCCGGCGCGTCGCCGCCGCGGCAGGCGAGCAGAAGCAGAAAGGGCAAAGACAGCAAGCAGCGGCGCATCATGCGGGCGTCTCCAGATCGAGGCTGACGGCGCGTTCGGCCATCAGCGCGTCGGCGAGGCGGATGAGTTGGTCGAGGTCTGAGGCCCCGGCTTCGAGCACGGGCAGCACCCACGCGAAGCCATCGCCCGCGCGCGCGGCCAGCTCGCGCGCCAGGGCGACATGGGCCTGCACGGCGCGCTGTTCGATCTCGCCGAGCGGCCCCAACCGAGCCAGCGCCGAACGCAGGGCCGCGGGCGCATCAGCCGGCAGCGCCTTCGGGTCGGGCAACGACCGCCCGGCGGCGCCGACCAGGCTGCGATTGAGCACATAACCGGCCAGGTGCATCTTCAGCTCGTCGCGCGTCTTGCGCGCGAAGTACTCCGCCTCGACCAGCGCCTCTTGGGCGGGCGAGGTGACCAGCAGGAACGCCACGTCAGGCTGCCGAAAGAAGGCCTGCATCTCGTGCTGATTGCGGTTGAGATGCCCGAGCAGGGCGCCGAACAGGTCGAAGAACTGCTGCAAGTCCTGCCGGGTCTCGATTCCGAAGGCCACGTCCATCACCTTCTCGATGAGGCGCGTGGCCATCTGGCGGATCATGCCGCCCTCGCCGGGCACAAACAGGCCGAAGATGCGCTGATCGAGAAAAGACCCCACGCGCTCGGGCGCTTCGAGGAAGCGCAGCGCGTTTCGCGAGGGCGGGGTGTCGAGGATCATCAGGTCATAGGTGTCATCGCGCACGAAGTCGTGCAACGCCTCGACGGCGGTGTACTCCTGCATGCCCGCGACCATGGCCGCGATGTTGCGATAGATGCGGTTGTTGAGCAGGCGCTTCGCGTCGTCTTCGCTGCGCGAGAAGCGCCGCACCACTCGGTCGGCGACGAGCTGCGGGTCGAGCATCCACGCCGAGAGCGAGCCTTTGGTGACGCCGATGGCGGCGAGGCGCTCGGGCGAGATGGCGACCGGATCGGGCGGATTGCGGGCCACGCCCAGCGACTCGGCGAGCCGGCGGCTGGGGTCGATGGTGACCACCAGCACCCGGCGCCCGGCGCGGGCGGCGGCCAGCGCCAGCGAGGCCGAGACGGTCGTCTTGCCCACACCGCCTGCGCCGCAGCAGACCACCAACCGCTTTTCGGCGAGCAGCCGCGCGACCGGCCCCGTCACGCGCCCTCCTGGCCGGCGAGCCGCGCGTCGATGCGCTTGAGACCTTCGCCGAGCAGCGCGATGAAGGCCGTGCGCACGCGGTCGGCGACGTGCTTGATGTCATCGTGGCTCAGCGCCTCTTTCGACAGCCCGGCCGCCAGGTTGGTGATGCACGAGATGCCGGCCACGCGCAGGCCCACGTGGCGCGCGGCGATGACCTCGGCCACCGTCGACATGCCCACCGCGTTGCCGCCCATCGTCCGCAGCATGCGAATCTCGGCCGGCGTCTCGTAGCTCGGCCCGAGCAGGCCGGCGTACACGCCCTGGTGCAGCTTCACGCCCGTCGCCGCCGCCGCCGCGCGCAGCTCGGCGCGCAGCTCGGGGTCATAGGCCGTGCTCATGTCAGGGAAGCGCTCGCCCATGCGGTCATCATTGGGCCCGACCAATGGGTTGCGCCCGGTCAGGTTGAGATGATCGCTGATCAGCATCAGATCGCCCGGCACAAAAGTGGGATCAATGCCACCCGCGGCGTTGGTATAGACCACCGCCAGGCCGCCCCATTGCCGCAGCGTGCGCGTCGGGTGCACCACGATCGGGGTGCCATGGCCTTCGTACAGGTGCACGCGGCCCGAGAAGGCCGCCACCCGCGGGCCGCCGGCGCCGATTCGGCCGACGACCAGCTTGCCGGCGTGGCCCTTGACCGCCACCGAGGGAAAATGCGGCAGCTCGCCGTAGTCGAAGACATGCGCCTCTTCGAGCGCGTCGGCGAAGGCCCCGAGGCCACTGCCGAGCACGACCGCGACCCGGGGGGCGGCGCAGCGGGCGCGCAAGTGATCGGCGGCCTCTTTGGCCGCAGCGTAGGGATCGGTGATCATGGCACACAACCTACCCCGAATGCCCCGGGTCGCACCACAATCCCGCCTGCGGACACCTTTTGCCAGGGTCGCCCAAACGACAGCCCCGGGGTATGCTCTGCCGATGATCCGTCCCGCGTTGTTCGCCGCGTCGCTGCTGCTCGCTGCGCTTGGGTGCGAGAGCACCGCGCTGAGCCTGGTCGAGCCATCGCAGGCGAACGTCGAGCTGAACCCGGAGTACATCGCCGGCGACGACGTGCGCGTGACGGTTGAGGTCTCGCTCGCGGGACAAGAGGCCGCGCAGAATGAGACCGGCTCGCCGCAAAGCCGGCAGCTCATCGCCACCGACCTCGGCGACGGCCTCGCGCTCGAGAGCGTCGAGTTCATCTCCGACTTCCGCCTGCGCTGCACCCTGTTCCGCTTCGCCGACGCCGCCCTGGGCCCGCGCACCATCTGGTTCCAGATTCGCAATCAATTCGGTGACTTCCTGCTCACCGGCACCTTCTACGTCTTCAATTGATCGCCCTGCTCATCGTCCTGCTCGCCCCGACGCCGGCCGACGCCGCGCTCGACGCCGCGGTGCAATGCTACGCCGATCTCGACTACGCCTGCGCCGAGGCGCGGCTGGCCGAGGCGCTGGCCGGCGAGCTGTCGCCCGAGCGCGAGGTGCAGGCGCGGCTGCACGAGGCGCTGCTGGCGCTGGCCTGGCGCGATGAGCCCCGGGCGCGGCGGGCGGTGCGCGCCTTGTATGCCATCGATCCGCAGCACCGCGCCGAGGGCGTGCCGCCCCAACTCGCCCGCCTGCTCGAAGAGGAGCGCCCGCCGCCACCGCCGCCGCCGCGTCTGCTGGCGCGCGCCGACTTCCGGGCCAGCTTCCTCTTCGGCCAGGACGCCGACCGCTGGAGCGATGGCCTGGGCGTCGAAGGCGGCGTCGGCCTGCTGCTGTTCGACGCACTGGTCCTCGAAGCCGCGGCGACCTGGTCCGACCACGCGCCCAAGGTCTTCTCGTTGCGCGGCCTCACGCTCTGGAGCGTCGCCGCCGGCGCCGGCCTGCGCGCCCGCCTGGGCCCGCTGCGCCTGTCGGGCGGCCTGAACATGGGCCTGGCCCATATCGGCGCCGATGGGGTGCTGATCGACCAGGACGACTACGCGGTGCTCATCGAAGCGCCCTTCGACCTGCACTGGCCGCTGCTCGCCGGCTTCGGCCCCGGCGTGCGCGTCGCGCCGCGTTTGTTGCTCGTCGACGACGCCGATCGCGCGGCGGCGTCATATATACTCCCGGTCATGATCGGGCTCCGCTACGGAGACTGACCGGCGCGCAACCGCGGAGGAGGCAATGTGGCGCTGACGCTCTTGATCGAGGACCACCCCGCTTCACCGCTCATCTTTGGCAGCGCCATCGTCACCATCGGCCGCGTCGCCGGCAACGACGTGGTCGTCGCCGACCCGCGCATCTCCTCGCGCCACGGGCGCCTCGTCCGCATGGGCGAAGGCTATGCCTACGAAGACCTGGGCTCGCGCAACGGCTCGCTGGTCGAGCGCGACGGCAACCGCAACGTGGCCATGCCCCATTCTCCCTGCCCGGTGCGCGCCGGCGACCGCCTGCTGCTCGGCGATCTGGTCGCCCCGGTGGTCGTGCGCGTCGTCGAGGCCCCGCGCGGCTCGAACGACCTGGGCGCTGGCGCCACCGTCGTCGCCCGCCGCGCCGTGGTCGCCGCCGCCGAGGCCGAGCGCGAGCTCGACGTCGACACCCTGCGCGCCCTGTTCGGCCTGCTGCACGGCCTCAGCGGCCTGACCGACCCCGACGCGGTGCTCGATCGCATCGTCGGCGCGGTGCTCGAACGCTTCCCCCACGCTTCGACCGCCACCGTGATGCTGCGCGACGCCGCCGGGCAATGGGTGCCCGAACGCAGCCGCGTGCGCGGCGCCGCCGAAGCGACCACGCCGAGCAGCACCCTGCTCTCGCGCGCCGTCGAGCGCCGCGAGGTGGTGGTCTACCTGCCGGGCGTCGAATCGGCCCCCGCCAGCGTCGCCGGCCTCGCCGGCTCGGTCGTCGTGCCACTGCTCGCCGGCGACGACGCCATCGGCGCGCTGCACGTCGACAGCCGCACCCGCGGCTTTGGCAGCGATGACCTCGCGTGGCTCAGCGTGGTCGCCACCCACGTCGCCGCCAGCCTCGTCGCCGCGCGCCGCTTCCGCGCCCTGGCGCACGCCGAGGCCAACCTGCGCGCCGAGAACGACGTGCTGCGCGCCGCCCGCGACCTGGCCCGGCCCATCGTCGGCAAGAGCCGCTCGTTGCTGCGCAGCCTCGAACAGCTCGCCCGCGTCGGCCGCACGCAGACCACCGTGCTGGTGCTCGGCGAGACCGGCACCGGCAAGGAATTGGCCGCGCGCTTCATTCATGCCAACAGCCCGCGCGCCGAGAAGACCTTCGCCGCCGTCAACTGCGGCGCGCTGCCCGAAGACCTGCTCAACAGCGAGCTCTTCGGGCACCGCAAAGGCGCCTTCACCGGCGCCGATCGCGACCGCAAGGGGCTGTTCGAAGCCGCCGACGGCGGCACGGTCTTCCTTGACGAGATCGGCGAGGTCTCGCCCGCCGTGCAGGTGCGCCTGCTGCGCGTATTGCAGGAGCGCGAGGTGCAGCCGGTCGGCGCGCGCGCGCCCATCAAGGTCGACGTGCGCATCATCGCCGCCACCAACCGCGACCTGCTCGCCGAGGTGAAGGCCAACCGCTTCCGCGAGGATCTCTACTACCGCCTCGCCGTCTTCCCGGTGCAGCTGCCGCCGCTGCGCGAGCGCGACGGCGACGTGGTGCTGCTCGCCGAGCGCTTCCGCGAGGCCGCCTGCGCGCGCCACGACTGCTTCGTCAACGGCTTCACCGACGAGGCCCTGCGCGCCCTGACGCGCTACCCGTGGCCGGGCAACGTGCGGCAGCTCGAACACGAGATCGAGCGCGCGGTCATCCTCGCGCCCACCGCCGGCAGCATCGGCCTCGACGAGCTGAGCCTGCACGTCGCCGGCGAGCGGGCCCGCCCGGTCATGACCGCCTCCGACGAAGGCGCGCTCGACGACGCGCTGCCCGAGGGCGAGTTGAAGGACGTGATGGCCATCCTCGAAGAGCGCGTCATCCGCCGCTGCCTCGACGAGCACGGCGGCAACCGCACGCGCGCCGCCGAGTCGCTTGGCATCAGCCGGCAGGCCTTGCAGGCCAAGCTCGCCCGGTGGCGCGAACGCGACGAGTGATCGGCGCACCACGACTTGCTCGCCGTCGCCCGACCCCTTCGTGTAACTTCTGGCCCGAATTCAGACGTACATGCAGGGCAACGGCCCGGCGATCGCGAGGAACCAAGCATGCGGGAGACCCAGAATCGCGGTGCCGCCCCGACGCGCCGACAGGTGCTCGGCGGCCTCGCGCGCTGCGGCTGCGCCCTGGCGGCGGCCGCCGCCACCGGCTGCACCATCAGCCGCGTCTACGATGAAGCCGGCCCGCGCGTCGACACGATGGACGGTCGCGCGCCTTTCGACCTGGCCGATGACGCCTTCTCTGCGCTGCTCGAAGTGGGCGGCACCGCGCCGGTCGACATCGGCGCCGGCGCCGACCTGCGGCAGCTTCTGCTGATTCGCAAGAGCGAGGCCGAGATCATCGCGCTCGACCGCATCTGCCCGCACCTGCAATGCGACATGAAGTCGCTCAACGAAGGCGGCGTGGGCCTCTGGGACAAATCGACCGAGCGCCTCACCTGCCTCTGCCACAACTCGGTCTTTGCCGCCGACGGCAGCCTGGTCACCGGCCCCGCGCCCACCGGCGTGGGCACCTACGCCGTCGAGTTCGACCCGGCCACCGGCACCGGCGCCGTGGTGCTCGACGCCGCGCCCGAGACCAGCAGCATGGCCCAGAGCGAGGTGGAGCTGCTTCCGCTCGACCCCGAGACGCGACAGGCGGCGCTGACGCTCGCCGATCAGCCCGAGCTCGCCGACGTGGGCGGCATGCGCGCGGTCGACACCGGCGGCGCGGCGCTGCTCATCATCCGGGTCGCCGACGACCAGTTCGCCGCGGTCGACCGCGTCTGCACGCACCAGCAATGCGAACTCGGCCCGCATCGCGGCGGCCGCTACGAGTCTGGCGGCGTCGTCTGCGCCTGCCACGGCTCGCGCTTTGCGCCCGACGGCGCCGTGCTGCAAGGCCCGGCCGAGCGCCCGTTGACCACCTACCCGACGACGTACGACGCCGCCAACGGGCGGGTGCTGGTCGAGGTGCCCGAGCCATGACCCGCCGCGCGCTCTTTGCCGCCGCCCTGCTGACATTGCTCGCCGGCTCCGCCCACGCCGTGCCGCGGCTCTCGGTCACCGCTGGCTCACCCTGCATCACCTGCCACGTCTCGCCCACCGGCGGCGGCATGCGCAACGAGGTCG